>NZ_JAYESN010000017.1:0-63336 GCF_034860625.1 Lamprobacter sp. | reverse complement strand
AGGTGTCATTCCGCAAGCACCTCGCTAGAATCGTCTTCATGCAGCAGTAAGCCCAATCTCCGGAGTCCTCCATGCACGACAGCTTCAAGTCCAAGGCCCGCCTCGACGCCGCTGGCAAAGCCTACGAGATCTTCCGCGTTGACGCGGTGCCGAACAGCGCGCGGCTGCCGTTCTCGCTCAAGATCCTGCTCGAGAACCTGCTGCGCTATGAGGATGGCGTCACCGTCAAGCGCGCCGATATTGAGGCCCTGGCCAACTGGGACGCGCAGGCGGAGCCGGACCGGGAGATCCAGTACCGCCCAGCGCGGGTGCTGATGCAGGACTTTACCGGCGTGCCAGCGGTGGTCGACCTGGCGGCGATGCGCGATGCGATGAGCGCGCTCGGCGGTGACCCGAACAAGATCAACCCGCTGCAACCGGCCGAGCTGGTCATCGACCACTCGGTACAGGTCGATAACTATGGCTCCGACAGCGCGCTCGGGCTCAATGCGCAGCTCGAGTTCTCGCGTAACCGCGAGCGCTATCGCTTCCTCAAGTGGGGTCAGCAGGCGTTCGATGATTTCAAAGTCGTACCGCCGGATACCGGCATCGTGCATCAGGTCAATGTCGAATATCTGGCGCGTGTCGTCTTTGGCCGCGAGGTCAATGGCGTGCTCCAGGCCTATCCCGATACCCTGGTCGGTACCGATTCGCACACCACCATGATCAATGGGGTTGGCGTGCTCGGTTGGGGCGTCGGCGGCATCGAGGCCGAGGCCTCGATGCTGGGTCAGCCGGTGTCGATGCTGATCCCGCAGGTGGTGGGCGTGAAGCTGAGCGGGCGATTGCCGGAAGGCGCCACCGCCACCGATCTGGTGCTGACCATCGTCGAGCAACTGCGCCAGCATGGCGTCGTCGGCAAGCTGGTCGAATTCTATGGCCCGGCGGTCAAGAGCCTGCCGATGGGCGATCGCACCACCATCGCCAACATGGCGCCCGAGTACGGCGCCACCTGCGGCCTGTTCCCGATCGATGATGAGACGCTTGATTTCTTGCGCCTGACCGGTCGCTCCGATGAGCAGGTCGCGCTGGTCGAGGCCTATGCCAAGGCTCAGGGTATGTTCGACGCCGATGGGACCTTCGAGGCCGAGTTCAGCGACACCCTAGAGCTGGATATCGGCAGCATCGTGCCCAGCCTCGCCGGCCCCAAGCGGCCGCAGGATCGGGTTCCGCTGACCGAAATCAAGGCCAGCTTCGCCGGCGCGCTGAAGACGCAGAATGCCGAGCGTGGCGTCGATGATCGCCCTGCCGTGAGCACCACGATCGACGGCGAGCCGGTGGCGATCGGCGACGGCGCGGTGGTGATCGCGGCGATCACCTCCTGCACCAATACGTCCAACCCCACCGTGATGCTCGGCGCCGGACTGGTGGCGAAGAAGGCGGTTGAGCGCGGTCTCAAGGTGCCTGCCTGGGTCAAGACCTCGCTCGGGCCGGGCTCGATGGTGGTAACGCGCTACCTGGAAGCCGCTGGGCTGATGGAACCGCTCAAGCAGCTCGGCTTTCATGTTGTCGGTTACGGCTGCACCACCTGTATCGGCAACTCGGGCCCATTGCGCCCGGAGGTCTCGCAGGCGATCAGCGACGGCGATCTGACTGTGGCCTCAGTGCTCTCCGGTAACCGCAACTTTGAGGGTCGGGTGCATCCGGAGGTGCGGATGAATTATTTGGCCTCGCCGCCGCTGGTGGTGGTCTATGCGCTCGCTGGTCGGATGGGCTTTGATCCCTATAACGATCCGATCGCCGACGATGCCGAGGGCAATCCGGTGTTCATGCGCGACCTCTGGCCGACCCAGGCGGAAGTGGCGGATACCGTTTCCAGCTTCCTCGGCCAGGATGATTTCCGCTCGACCTATGCCGATGTCTTCGCGGGCGATGCCCATTGGCAGAAGTTGGACGCACCGGCCGGCCAGGTCTTCGATTGGGACCCGAGTTCGACCTACATCCAGGAGCCGCCTTACTTCCAAGGTATCCAGATGGAGCCGGAGCCGGTGCAGCCGATCCGCGACGCGCGCTGTCTGGCGGTGCTCGGCGACTCGGTGACGACCGATCACATCTCGCCAGCCGGCAGCATCAAGGCCGACAGTCCCGCCGGGCGCTACCTGATCGAGCAGGGCGTGGCGCCGGGGGACTTCAACTCCTACGGCTCGCGTCGTGGTAATCATCAGGTGATGATGCGCGGCACCTTCGCCAACATCCGGCTGCGCAACCGGATGGCGCCGGGGACCGAGGGTGGGGTGACCCTGCATCAGCCGTCGGGGGATCAGGAGTCGATCTACGATGCAGCGATGCGCTATCAGACCGAGGGCGTGCCGGTGATCGTGATCGCCGGCAAGGAGTATGGCTCCGGCTCCTCGCGCGATTGGGCCGCGAAGGGGCCGCGGCTGCTTGGCGTGCGCGCGGTGATCGCCGAGAGCTATGAGCGCATCCATCGCACAAACCTGGTCTGCATGGGCATCCTGCCGCTGCAATTCCAGCCCGGCGAGAGTGCTGAGTCACTTGGCCTGACCGGCACCGAACTGTTCAGCATCGGTGATTTGGACGATGGCAACGCCAAGCAGGTCGAGGTCACCGCGACCCGTGCCGATGGCAGCGAGGTCCGCTTCCAAGCCAAGGTTCGCATCGACACCCCGAACGAGGCCGATTACTACCGCAACGACGGCATCCTGCACTATGTCCTGCGGCGCTTGGCAGCGGCGGCCTGAGCGACCTTGTCTGGCTAACGATGCCGCCAAAGGTTCGAGAGCTGATTGCAAGGCTAGAGCAGGCAGGCTTTGTTGATCGGGGTGGCAAGGGGAGTCATCGCAATTTCGTCCACCCGAATGTGATCAAGCCGATCACCCTATCAGGAAAGCCCGGAGAGGATGCCAGGCGATACCTGGTGCGGGCGGTTGAGAAGGCCATTGCGGAGTCGCGCTATGAAAGACAGTGATCAATACGCCAAGGTTGTGGAATGGTCGGAGGAGGATCAGTGCTATGTCGGTAGCTGCCCAGGCCTCATGCTGGGCGGCTGTCATGGCGATGACGAGCTGGCCGTGTTTGAGGAGCTATGTCATGTCGTGGACGACATCCTGCAGCTCTATCGCGAAGACGGTAAGGCGCTTCCCCCGGCCACAGCTGGACGGGATCTTGTGAATCAGTTGCAAGATGTCGCCTAGCCCGGTCGACCAGCCTTCTCTGTCAAGTCGGGTTGAGCTGCTGCGCGTTGAGATTTTGACCCTTTGCGAATGCGTCAGCTCGACTTGGCCAAGGGCCGTTTTCACCCCCGAATGATGAGCAACTGTTTGATGGATTTATCTTCTCTGACGGCCATTTCACCGATCGACGGCCGCTATGGCACCAAGACCGCTGATCTACGCTCGATCTTCAGCGAATTTGGGCTGATCCGGCATCGGGTCGTGGTCGAGATCGCCTGGCTGAAGGCGCTCGCCGACTGCCCCGAGATCGCCGAGGTGCCGGCGCTCTCGAACGACGCCCAGCAGTGGCTCGATGCGATCGGCGGCGAGTTCTCGGTCGAGGACGCGGCGCGCATTAAGGCCATCGAGCGCACCACCAATCATGATGTCAAGGCGGTCGAGTATTTTCTGAAGGAGCGTATCGCCGATCAGGCCGAGCTGGCGGCGATCTCGGAGTTCATCCACTTCGCCTGTACCTCGGAGGACATCAACAATCTGGCGCACGGGCTGATGCTCAAGGACGGGCGCGACCATGTGCTGCTGCCGCGCATGGATGCGCTGATCGAGGCGCTGCGCACCCTGGCGCATTGCCATGCCGAACTGCCGATGCTCTCGCGCACTCATGGTCAACCGGCCTCGCCGACCACGCTCGGCAAGGAGTTGGCGAACATCGTGCATCGGCTGCGGCGGCAACGCCAAGCCGTGGCCGCCGTCGCGCTGCCCGGCAAGATCAATGGCGCGGTCGGCAACTACAATGCGCATCTAGTCGCCTATCCGGAGCTGAATTGGCCGGATTTCGCGCGCCAGTTCGTCGAATCCCTCGGCCTGACCTGGAATCCTTATACGATCCAGATCGAGCCGCATGACGGCATGGCCGAGCTGTTCGATGCCATCGGTCGCTTCAATACCGTGCTGATCGACGCCTGTCGTGACCTCTGGGGCTATATCTCGCTCGGCTACTTCAAACAGCGCACGGTGGAAGGCGAGGTCGGCTCCTCGACCATGCCGCACAAGGTCAACCCGATCGATTTTGAAAACGCCGAGGGCAATCTGGGCATTGCCAATGCGCTCTTCGATCATCTCTCGGCGAAGCTGCCGATCTCGCGTTGGCAGCGCGATCTGACCGATTCGACCGTGCTGCGCAATCTTGGCGTGGCGATTGCGCATACGTTGATCGCGTTGGATTCAGCCCTCAAAGGCGTCGGCAAGCTCGAAGCCGATGGCGAACGGCTGGCAGCAGATCTGGACGCTAACTGGGAGGTGCTCGCGGAGCCGATTCAGACGGTAATGCGCCGCTATGGGGTCGAGCAGCCCTATGAAAAGCTCAAGACGTTGACGCGCGGGCAGCGCATCGGCCCTGATGCGCTGGCAACCTTCGTCGAGACGCTCCGTATCCCGGATGCGGCCAAGGCCGAGCTACGGGCGCTGACTCCAGCAGACTATATCGGCAACGCCGCGGAACAAGCGAAGGCGATCTGATCTGCAGCGGTGAAGACGCCCTGGAACACTGTTGTTTGATGACCGACCACAGCAGCTGCTGCTTGGCGCGGCCTTCATCGTGCTCGGCGAGTTATGCTTTGCGTCGATGGGTGTCGGCATTCGCATCGTCTCCTCCGAATTGCCAAATGTGATGGTCGTGTTCGGCCGCAATCTCATCGGCCTAATGCTCGTCGCGCCCTGGTTGCTGCGTCACGGTATCGGTGATGTAAAAACCAAGGTGCCTGGCCTGCATCTACTGCGCGCGGCGGCGGGTGTCGCCGCCATGTACTGCTTCTTCTATGCGATCGCTGAGCTGCCGTTGGCCGAGGCCATGCTGCTCAAGCTCACCGCGCCGATCTTCATCCCTTTGATCGCCATCGCCTGGCTGCACGAGCGGGTTAGCGGCCTGCTCTGGGTAGCGCTTGGGATCGGCTTTGCCGGCGTGATCCTGATCTTGGAGCCCGACCCGAGCCAACACTGGGCGGGGGTTTCGCCGGTGGCCTTGATTGGACTGCTGGGTGGCGTGTTGGCGGCAGTGGCCAAGGTGACGGTCCGCCGCCTCTCGCGCAGCGAGCCAACCGGGCGTATCGTCTTCTACTTCGCACTGATTGCTGGCTCGATCTCGACGCTACCGCTATTCTGGGGCTGGCAGACGCCGACCCCGATCGCCTTGCTCTGGCTGCTCGGCATCGGCATTGCCGCGACCCTGGGCCAGTTGGCGCTGACCCGTGGACTCTCCTTGGCTCCGGCCTCACGCATGGGTGCCTTTGGCTATTTCTCGGTGGTGTTCGGTGCCGGCTATGGTTGGCTGTTCTGGGGCGAGCCGATGACCCTCACCCTCGTGCTGGGAACGCTATTAATTGCTGCTGGTGGCCTGCTGGCTAGTCGCTCCCGGCACGTCGAACCGGTGCTGAGTCCCGAGTGTGCCATTCCTCAACGCCCAGCCTCTAGGTCGAACAGACCCTCCGCGACCGAGATGCCCAGCAGTCAATGAACAGACCTCCTGAGTTTCCCGAGCTTCGGTTTCCCGACGGCCTGGATGCAGAAACGTTCCTGATGCGTTACTGGCAGCGCCAACCGCTGCTGATGCGCCAAGCCTTGCCTGGGTTTGAGAACCCGCTGCCTGGCGATGAGCTGGCGGGACTGGCCTGCGAGCCGGATGTTGAGTCACGGATCATCCTGGAGCGAGCGGAACAGCGCCCCTGGCAGGTTCAGCAGGGGCCATTCGACGCCGAGTGCTTTGCCGCCTTGCCACCCAGTCACTGGACGCTATTGGTCCAAGACGTCGACAAGCACATCCCCGAGATCGGCGCCTTGCTCGAGCGCTTCGATTTCCTGCCACGCTGGCGCATCGACGACCTCATGGTCAGCTATGCCGAGGATCAGGGCTCGGTCGGCCCGCATGTCGACGATTATGATGTCTTCTTACTCCAGGCTGAAGGCCAGCGGCGCTGGCGTATCGCGACCGATGCCGCCATGCCGTTGGAGCTGATCCCTGACCTCGAGATACGGATTCTAAAGCAATTTCGGGCTGATCAGGAGTGGCTGCTCGAGCCAGGCGACATCCTCTACCTACCGCCTGGTGTTCCCCATTGGGGGGTTGCCGAAGGCGCCTGTCAGACCTGGTCAGTAGGGTTCCGCGCCCCGGCCTGGCGCGAGCTGGCCGATGATTGGCTGGCCCAGATTGCAGAGCGCTTCACGCCGCCAGGGCGTTGGCAAGATCAGCGGTCCACACCACCATCAGATCCCGCCGAGCTGGATCAAGAGACCCTGTTGAGCATGCGGGCGGCGATCGAGTCCGGCATTGAAGCGGCTGGTGCCGGTGACTTTGCCGCCTGGCTTGGCACCTGGATGACAGAGCCAAAGCTCAATTTGGCATTAGCGCCTCGTGAGCCGCCATGGCCGGAGGCGGAGGTGATCTCTGCCCTAGAGACTGCCCGGTATTTCGAGCGCGATGGTCGCTCGCGCTTGCTCTTCACCGCACCAACGGCTGAGATTGATCAAGCCTCGCTATTCGCCAATGGTCAGCAACACCCCGTGGCCGCAGAGCTGTTGCCGTTGCTAGCGCAGTTGTCGAGCCATCGCAAGCTGGAGTTCGCAGAGGCCGGCGAGTGGCTACTTCATCCCGCTGCCAGGACCTTAGTTACGTCCCTGTTCAACGCAGGCCACTACTTCATGCCAAATGAGCGCTAGCTTCGAGCGGAGATGAGGTGATCCGCATTGGCGAGTACAGCCAAGGAAAGCCGCCCGCTAGAGTCTTTGATGACCCACTCCTGTCGCTGTCTGTCAGGAGCAACTGCTTGCGGCTTGGCTGTAACCCGTCAGCGCTCTAGCGATCGACCTTCGTGATCACAACGCGGCGCTGCTCGACCGAAAATGGACTGTATTGAGGCAGCAGGTCCCGCTTCCCGCGACTCTGGGCAGGAGCGAGCAGTGACGCTGGGTAGCCTTGCGCGATGAAGTAGTCGCGCACGGCATCGGCGCGTCGCATGCCAAGGGCCATGTTGTAAGCGTCTGAGCCTTTAGCATCGGTATGGCCAACGATGGTCACGTACTCTTGAGCGGGCGAGCGCATCACCTTGTCGATGTAGCTGTCGATCGTAGGCAGTACCCACCGGTTCACCACGGTATCTGGAACCACGTATTCATCAAACTCGAACAGGAGTTTGACCGTCAACTGCTCGGGTACCCGCGCAGCACCACACTCAGGGAGACGCGTGCTAGTTGGATCTTCCCAGCAATCCCCAAACTGGGGCTCAGGCCCCCAAAAACTAGAGGATTGAGAGGTTTGAGCAGGTAGCGACTCCCCGGCTGTCCCGCTTGAGAACCCTGCGTAGGTTGAGCTCGCAAAGATCAGCGCGATGCAGAGGGCAAAGGGGGCGATGATTGCAGTGGCAAAGTCCTTCACGGGGGCTCAATCGGTATTGCTAACAATAAACCGGCTAGCGAGGTGCTAGCCGGTTGATCTCGTCTCCACCTAGGGCGGAGTCAGCAGGGACGCTCCGGCGACCGTTTGAGTGAGAGAACGTCTCCTGCTCTGTGCAATCGCTTACTGGTCGATCTTGTTGATCACGACACGGCGCTGCTCGAGTGCGAACGGGCTGTACTGAGGCAGCAGATCGCGCTTGCCGAGGCTTTCTGCGGGGGCCAGCAGTCGCGCGGGATAACCTTCAGCGATGAAGTAGTTACGCACGGCATCGGCGCGGCGCATACCAAGCGCCATGTTGTAGGCGTCGGAGCCCTTGGCATCGGTGTGACCGACGATGGTCACGTACTCTTCGACCGGAGTGCCCTGAATTTTGGTGATGTAGTCGTCGATCTCGGCCAGTACCTGGCGATTCACAACGGTCTCAGGAACCTCGTAACGATCGAACTCGAACAACAGCTGAACGGTGATACTCTCGGGAACGACGATTTCGCGCTCGCAAGGTGGCAGATTGGTCGGACCGTCTGGATAAGCACTCTGCCAGCACTCGCCATAGCTGGTGGCCCAGAGCTGGCCCTCGGGGGCGTTGCGGTCGCCGGCAGCATACCAGTACGACTCTTCGAGACCCTGCGCAACAACGCCGCTGCTCATCAAGAGTGCGGCAGCTGCAGTGCAGGCGAGTGCCGCAGCGCGGAACGATTTTGTGGTCATGAACATCAGTGGCTCCTATCGAAAGTTAGAGGTGCAGACTCGTGAACGGCCTTGGAAATTTCAGCAGATTGCGATGATCTTGCGTCGACGCATCAACTGCTGCCGTGAAACAATGATAGCGCGTTGTCGGTAAAATGAAACAGGAAAAGCGAAAAAACCGCAGTTATGCGTGAACTATACCATAGTAGTGCAGCTTGAACACTAGCTTAGCGCCTGGTTGTGAATCTACAACAACTGTCTCAAAGGCCGCTAAGCTGCGGCTGCTCATGGCCATAATCTTAGCATTCCGCGCTCGGTCTGGTTGGGATAGGGCGCCTGGGGTTACCTTATGGGGTTATCCTAGAAGGGGTGTAACCTGCCGAGCGCGCACTTAAACTTCTGAAAAGCTGGAAATAATTTCTCGCCCGCCACCTAAGACTCTGATTTTTAACTTCGCTAAGCGATTGATTTTGAATAAGTAGCAGGAGGCAGGTTACACCCTCCTACGAGGAGCGATCGCATGAAGCTGCAAGATACTGCGCAAATCCTTGCTGCTGAGGTCTCTGCGCTGACGTTTGCTACCCCTGTCGCGCTGGTTTATCACCCCCTGGTCTATGCCTGGGAAGCGCATTCGGCTTATCTTGAACGCTATGGTCAAGGTTGCCGCTCGGTCATGCTGCTGGGGATGAACCCAGGCCCGTTTGGCATGGCACAGACTGGGGTGCCTTTTGGTGATGTCGAGATGGTGCGCAATTGGTTAGGCATCGAGACCCCGGTCGGACGGCCACCAGTCGAGCATCCAAAACGGCCAATCCTTGGCTTTCAATGTCCGCGCCGCGAGGTCAGCGGTCAGCGTCTTTGGGGCTGGGCGCGGGCGCGTTTCGGCTCCCCAGAGCGCTTCTTTGCACAATGCTTCGTTGTCAACTATTGCCCGCTGGTGTTCATGACCGAGACCGGGCGCAATCTGACCCCTGATGCCTTACCTGCTGATGAGCAAGCCCCCTTGTTTGCGGCCTGCGACCGGGCGCTGCGGTCGACAGTCGATCTGCTCGAGCCCGTGCATGTCATCGGAATCGGTCGTTTCGCCGAGGATCGCGCGCGCGCTGCGTTGGCGGAACGCGATCTTCAGATCGGTCGCATCCTACATCCAAGCCCCGCGAGCCCAGCCGCGAATCGGGATTGGGCGGGCCAAGCCGAGCGAGGCTTGTTGCAACTAGGTATCTCACTGCCAGGCAGGCTGTATAGCCATAGCACCTGATATCCAGACACCTGATTCACGCCAACTGAAAGCTAGCGTTATATCTGAGTCTGGCAATCAGAGCTAATGGCTATAGCTCCGCCTGAGCTGCACCTGCTCCTGCTCCTGCAAGTTCGACTAGAACTAATCTGGCCTTCAAGCAACCTGGGGTACGAGTAGATTTCGAATCGCCAACGGTTGTAGCATGGCTACAGCCCTGATTGGCGCTCTGCATCAGTCACCCTTGGCGCCGCCACCCTCGTGCAAACCGGAGCAAGTTTTATGCAGATGCTGACACCCATCTCCCCTCGTCTGATGATGGCGAGCACAGTCATCGCCACTGCAGCAGTTTCCTCGGCAGTTTCCGTGCCCGCCCTCGCGGACCCGGTTGTCGATCAGATCAATCAGGGCGTTGAGCTTTACCAGAACCAGGACTACGGCGCTGCCATTACGGAGCTGGAGTTCGCGATCGAGGACATTCGCAAGCGCATGTCGCAGGGGCTTGCTGCCACCTTTCCAGATGCGCCAGCCGGTTGGTCGGCTGGAGCGGCGGAAACCTCCTCAGAGAGTGGCGCCGTTGCCCTTTTTGGTGGCGCAATGGGAACGATTCTGGAGCGTCAATATACGCAAGAGGCTGGCAACAGCAGCATGACCGCGACACTGACCATGGACAATCCGATGATCCAGGGGATGGCGACGCTGTTCAATAATCCGGCGCTCCTCGCCGCGCAACCGAATGTTGAGCGCTTGCGTATTGGCCGCGAAACCGGAATGCTGAAGTGGGAGCAAGACCGATCGCGGGCGGAAGCGACGCTGATGCTCGATGGAAGGATCATGATGCAGGTCGTTGGCGAGAACCTCGAGTCGGCCGAAATCGTCGCCGATTTGCTGAAGGCTTGGGACATTCAGGCCGTTCGCGAGCAATCCGCACGCTGATGTCTAGCTGCTGCCCAGCGCGCCGCAGGTCACCAGCATCGACCAGGGATGGTCCGCAGCACCATTTGGCCTCATTGCCACTGACCACAACCGGCTAGCGCTGCTGCTCAGCATCTGGCTGCCCTCTGCCTAGGCCGGGTCTGGCAGACGCAACCGCTCCACCGGCTTTCCCTTCATCAAGTGTGACTGCAGGATTTCCTCGAGATCCTCCTTGTCAACGTAGGTATACCAGACGCCTTCCGGGTACAAGACGGCGACCGGCCCCTCCTCGCAGCGATCTAGGCAGCCAGCCGTGTTGATGCGGACCCCCCCGGGACCCGCGATCCCCAGCTGCTTGCTGCGTTTCTTCAAGAAGTCACGCGACTCCTGAGCGTTACACTGTGCGCAGCACTGGCTGCCATCGGCGCGCTCATTGATGCACATGAACAGATGATGTTTGTAATAGGACACAATCAAAGGCTCCAATCCGCTCAAAGGAAAGCACTCGCGACGCGCGTGCCGATTCTAGAGCCTGCGGCTCCGGCACGGAAATCGCCACAACATGCACTGTACAGAAACGCTCTCCGGCCATGAGTGATGCCGGCCCTTCAGGGGTACCCTCATGGCCGAAGGGTGCTGACGAGTGCGAGATCGAACAGCTTCTGCGGCTCGCTGACCAGTGCGTCAAGTGTGGATATTGCCTGCCCCATTGCCCGACCTTCAAGCTCGCGCAGGATGAGGGTGAATCACCGCGCGGCCGCATCGCGCTGATCCAAGGTTTACTGACCGGGGCCATCAGCGATGGCCCTCGCGTCCAACGGCACCTTGATCAATGTCTCGAATGCCGCGCCTGCGAGCCCGCCTGTCCGTCGCTGGTGCGCTATGGCGCGCTGATGGATGGTGCTCGCGCAGTGCGCGCGCAACACCGCTCCGCAGGGCAACCTGGGCTGCGTCGGCTGCGTCTGGCGCTGCTGACAAGACCCGCCGGACTACGGCTGGTTGCCGGCGTTGGCATCCTCTATCGTTGGCTGCGATTGCCACCAAGGCTGATCGATCGCCTCTCAAAGCGCTGGCCAGCCATTCAGGTGCTCGACCCGTTGGCAAAGTCACTACGATGGCCGCGCAGGCGCCTTCCTTCATCCGCAGGTGAAGTCGCCCTCTTCCGCGGCTGTGTCGCTCAGCTCACGGATCAACCCTTAGAGGCTGCGGCACTACGGCTCCTGACCCGCCTCGGCTACCCACCCCGAGTGCCGAACGAACAGGTCTGCTGCGGCGCCATGCATCGGCACAACGGTTATCCTGCCGAGGCTGATCAACAACTCGCCCTCAATGCGCAAGTCTTCGCCAAGCGCCCGGTGATTGGACTCGCAAGCGCCTGTGTCGCTGAACTGCGAGAGCATGGCCAAGCCGCTGGCCACCTAAACGCCATCGAGATCTGCCGTTTTCTGCTCGATCAACCCTGGCCCGTTGAAGCCCGGCTCAACCCCTTGCCCGTCAAGGTTGCGGTGCACGAGCCCTGCTCGCACCGCAATCAGTTAGGCGATCAGGCTGCTGTGTATCAGCTGTTGCAACGCATCCCTGAGCTTTCCCTGACCCCGTTGCCTGGAAACGAGACTTGCTGTGGAGCTGCGGGCACCTATCTCACTGAACATCCGGAGATTGCACTGGCGTTGGCCGCACCGAAGATTGACGCACTCGAGCGAATGCGGCCTGACTATCTGGTGACCACCAACACCGGATGCGCATTGCACCTAGCGGCACGTATCCGTCATGCCGGCCTCGCAACCCAAGTGCTGCATCCAATCCAGCTCATCGAGCGACAACTCTCCATTCAGCCACAAACAGCAAAGATAGCCTATGAACAGAAGAGACTATAGCCCAATCGATCGCGCCCTGATCGGCATGGATCAAACGCTGCGCACCTTGTTCGGCCGCCCCGCGGTGACCGAGCGCGATCATCCCGGCAAGCGCCTACCGGAGGTGGATCTCACCGAGCAAGAGCGTCGGCATATCGGGCGCTTGATGCGGGTGAACCATACGGGTGAGGTCTGTGCACAGGCGCTTTATCAGGGGCAAGCGCTCACCGCGCGCGATGACGCTGTTCGCGAGCGATTAGAGCGCTCTGCTCAGGAGGAGAACGATCATCTGGCCTGGTGCGAAGAACGGATGCAAGAGCTTGGCGCCCGCAAGAGCGTTCTCAATCCGCTTTGGTATGCCGGCGCGTTCGCAATGGGGACCGCGGCCGGCATCGCAGGGGACAAATGGAGCCTAGGCTTTGTCGTCGAGACCGAGCGGCAAGTCGAAGACCATCTTGATGAGCATATCGCCCAGGTGCCAGCGGATGATCACCGCACCCGAGCTGTACTAGATCAGATGAAGATCGACGAAGCCCACCACGCACAGGTGGCCAAGGTCGCCGGCGGTGCCGAGTTACCGGGGCCCATCAAACTGGCGATGCGCGCCGTCTCTAAGGTGATGACCAAAGGCGCTTACTGGGTCTAACAGGCCGCGCAAGCAGGAACCGCCAATTCCAGCGATCGTGACCGGCTGCACTAATCCTCGCGGAAAGCAACGCTGATCCGGTCGCTGATCGGGCGGATCAGGTACTCGAAGAAGGTGCGCTCGCCGGTCTTGATCATCACCGTGGCCGGCATGCCGGGCAGCAGCGTCTTATCCTCAAGCTGTTCGAGCGATTCCGGCGGCACCTGTACGCGGGCGAGAAAATAATCCTGATCTGTTTTCTGATCGGTCATGCGATCGGCGGATACGGTCAGCACCTGTCCGATTAGGGTCGGCGTGGTACTGGCATTGAAGGCAGTGAAGCGGATATCAGCCTCGAGGCCTGGAAAAACCTGATCGATGTCCGTCGGCGACACGCGCGCCTCGATCAGCAGCGGCTCATCGGTCGGGATCAGGTCGAGCACCTTGTCGCCCGGGCGCAGGACGCCGCCGATGGTATGCGTCTGCAGATCGACCACGGCACCGCTCGCGGGTGAGCGCACTTCGGTACGCTCAAGCCGAGCAGACAGAGCACGCAGGCGCTCCTCGCGGTCGCTGAGCTCGGTCTCGACCTTGCGCAACTGCTCCACCACCTCGCTGACGAAGCGGCGCTTGATCTGCGCGATTTCGAG
This sequence comes from Lamprobacter sp., assembly GCF_034860625.1. Lineage (NCBI taxonomy): Bacteria > Pseudomonadati > Pseudomonadota > Gammaproteobacteria > Chromatiales > Chromatiaceae > Lamprobacter > Lamprobacter sp. The sequence goes on along the minus strand of NZ_JAYESN010000017.1, from coordinate 49,746 downwards.
TTCAGTCTCGACAATCTGCACGCGGGTCGAGGCAATAGTCGAACGGCGCTCGGCCTGCTCGCCGAGCAGCTCGGCCTGTTGACGTTCGGCCTCGCGCAGCCGGCTCTTATCGCCGAGCTGGCGATCGAACAAGCTAGTTAGGGCGTCGATCTCTTCCTGATACAGCTTGGCGCGGCGCTTGTTGGCCTCAAGGACGGCCTCGACACCAGCGATGCGCTCTTGCAGCTGCTCGATGCGCTGCTCGAGGACGCTGATCTCACCCTCGCGCGCCTCACGCCGGGCCTCGAACACGCGTTTTTGGCCGGCCTGAGCCATCAGTAGACGCGGATCATCCATCCCGATACCGCCAAAGAGCCGAACCGGGAACTCGGGCTGCTCTAGCCCATCACGCTCGGCGACCAGGCGCGCCTCCTCGGCCGCCAGAGCAATGAGCTGGCCGCGCTCCATCTCGAGCTGCGCGCGCGTCTCACGATCGTCGAGGCGGACCAGCAATTGATCAGCATCGACCTTATCGCCCTCGCGCACCAGGATGTCAGCGACGATGCCGCCGTCGAGATGTTGCACAGTCTTGCGCGCACCCTCCACGGTGACCACACCTGGGGCCACGGCGGCACTACTGATGGGTGCAAGAGCGGCCCAGATCAGGAAGCCGCCAAGCCCGATCAGCAGGATGAGCAGGCCGAGTAGGCGAGCGCCCCGATCGGTGGTGGGCACGGTTTGCTTTTGCGACTCGGTGACGCGGGTCGAAGGGACGGTGATCTCCAAGGTGACTCATTCTCCCAAGAAGGGCGTTGCAAAGGGGGGATGACGAAGGATGCGCGGGCGACGCGTCTACTACAGAGCGATCAGGCCGAGGGGATCTTTGCTGATGAGGTGACCGCTGGGGGCGCGCTGCCGCCGCCACGCAGGGCATTCAAGGGCGCTTGGCGCGGCACTGACTTTGGTCGCGCAAACTGCGCGAGCACCTCATCACGCCCACCGAAGGCCTTGACCGTGCCCTCGCTGATCACCATCACTTTCTCGATTGCGTGCAGGACATTGGGGCGATGGGTGATCAGCAGCAGGGTGCTGCCGGCCTTTTTCAGCGCCGTGATCGCGCTGACCAGGGCCGCTTCGCCCTGATCATCCAGGTTCGAATTGGGCTCGTCGAGCACCACCAGCACCGGCTGACCGTAGAGCGCGCGTGCGAGCCCGATGCGCTGACGCTGGCCGGCCGAGAGCACCATGCCACCGGCGCCAATTTGGGTGTCGTAGCCCTCGGGCAACTGCAGGATCATCTCGTGTACGCCGGCACGCTGCGCGGCGTTCACCACGGCATTCGGGTCCACCTGACCGAAGCGGGCGATGTTCTCGTTCACCGAGCCCTCGACCAGTTCGACATCCTGCGGCAGATAGCCGATGTAGGGGCCGAGCGCTTCGCGGTTCCAGGTCGAGATATCGGCGCCGTCGAGACGCACATAGCCGCCCATGGTCGGCCACACGCCGAGGATGACGCGCGCCAGGGTCGATTTGCCGGCCGCGCTCGGACCGATGATACCGACGCTCTCGCCGGGGTTGATCTCCAGGCTAATGCGCCGCAACACCGGCACGCGCACTTGCGGAGGGGCGGCGATCACCTCTTCGAGCGTGACACGCCCGCTGGGAGCCGGCAGACTCATGCCGAAGGTCCGCTCCGGGACATCATTGAGCAGCGCGCGCAGTCGCTCGTAGGCGCTGCGCGCGCTGAGAAAGCCGCGCCAGGAGCCGATCAGCATATCCAGCGGTGCGAGCGCGCGGCCCATGAGGATGGAGCCGGCGATCATCATACCGGGGGTGATGATGTTCTGGATCGCCAGAAAGGCGCCGACGCCGAGGATCAGCGACTGCAGCATGATGCGCAGCGCCTTACTGACGTTGGTCAGGGTGCCGGCGCGGTCACTGGCCTGGCTCTGCAGCTGCAAGACTTCGGAGTGGCGACTCAGCCAGCGCCGATGCACATTGCCAAGCATGCCCATGGCCTCGATGGCCTCGCCGTTGCGCAGATTGCCCTCGATGAAGTTGGAATTGGCCACCGCCATGCGGTTGGCTTCGCCGAGCGGGCGCTGGGTGCTCAGTTCGTTGGCGATCGCGAGACCGATCAGGATCACCGCGCCACCGACGGCGACCCAGCCGATGAGCGGATGCAGCAGGAACAGCACCGCCATGTAGACCGGCACCCAGGGCACATCGAAGAAGGCGAACAGCCCACGGCCGGTAAGGAATTGGCGAAGCGTGGTCAGATCGTTGATCGGCTGCGCGCCGGTGCGCCGACCCTGGCGCACGCCGGACTCGAACATGGCCGCGAACAGGCGCCCGTTCATGTGCATATCGAGCCGGCTGCTGACGCGCACCAGGATGCGCGAGCGCACCATCTCGAGGGCGCCCATGATGGCGTAGAGGCCGACCACCAGCAGCGTCAGCATCAACAGCGTCTCGACACTGCTGCTGGCGAGCACGCGGTCGTAGACCTGGAGCATGTAGAGCGCCGGCACCAGCATCAGCAGGTTGATGAACATGCTGAACAGGCCGGCATACAGAAACGAGCCGCGGCTGGCCTTGAGCGCGGCTTTGAGTTCGTCCTGGGGTTTGAGGGGGGTACGCACGGCGTTCTCGTCCCGGTCGCTTTGGGTAATCCCTCATTGTAAGCGCTATACAGACGCGTGGATAGACGCAGTGACGCCCGCATTCATTGCGCACGGGATTAATCCCCAGCGTCGCAACCACTGTGTCTCCCGGGCGTTCTGCTTTGTCAACGCCAGTTCACCAGTGCCGAGGGCTAGCCTGACGCATCAGGATGCGGGCAAGAATACCGGCAAGCGCCTGTAGCACTTAGTAGCTGCCTAAATTCTACTTTCCCGATGATCGCCCTAGAGTGGTGCTCACATCGGGAAGCAGCTGATGGGCAGTTTCTTAATGGTGAGACAGTCTGGCTGAAGGGCGACCAAGGCCGCCCTCCGAGCAGGCCGATCGCCGATCAGTTGATCAAGCTGCAACGCCCAAGGGCATAGTCGACGGCGCAGGAGACCAGCGCCGACACACCTTGCTGATCCAGCAGTCCTTCTTGCCACAACTCGACGCCAAGGCGCCTGACGGTCTCACGCAGATGCTTATCCGGCTGTTCCAAGTAGCCCGCCAGACGATTCTGGATGATATCCGACAAGCGACGTCCATCTGGGGCGAAGTCATTAGGGATACCGCAATCACATCGGCCGAGGAAGACGCGATCGGACGAACTACTGCCACCGCCCGGGGGCAAGGGCTCGCCCACAGAAAGCGAATACTCACCGACAACTGCCGTCGTGTCCACATGTTGCACGGTCAGCACGAGGCCGTTCGGGTCAATATACGGTTTGCATCGGCAAAGGCCATGAGGAATACCCTCGACTTTGGCCGTTTTTCCAAGCCCGTATGCCTTTTATAATCAAGGGCTTGTGTTGTGACAAAAAATTAGCGAGGGGTCTACTTTGGAGGTTCAGGCTTCCCGACCCCCTCTAAATTTTCGCCCTCACGGTTTTTTCAGGCAGTTAGCGCCCTAGCAGGCCGCCAAAATGGCCAAAGTCGAGATACCTACTCACTGATTAAAATCAAATTGCAGGTCCGACTGGCCGCTAAAGAAGTCACCAAGATCCTCGCGTGGAGCTTGGTTCTCGAGCTGACGGGCACGTATTTGCAGCGCCGGCAGCTGATGAGTGCTAATCATCTGCGCATAGGCCAGCGCTAGGGCGCCTTGGCGGTGCAGTTCGGCCAGGGTCTCCGCGCCGAGCTTGGCCAGCGAGGTCTCGTCGGCCCGTTGTAGCCCGTGCAGCGCCTGGCCCTGCTCATCCTCGATCTTCCAAGGGATGAGCAGGCCCGCCCCCTCCAGGGCCGCCACCGCCTGCTCGGTGCGCGCCAGGTGCTGCGCAAGCTGGCCGAGGAACTGAAAGATCTCCTCCACCGCCGGGCTCATACGCTCGCCGTCGAGGAACGCCTGATCCCCGTCCGGCCCCACCCAGGGGCTATCGATATCCACGCAGAGCACGCGCTGGTGCGCCTCGCCCTTCCCCTGCGGCGGTGGCAGCAGCCGGAACGGATGAGCGCGCAGCAAGGCTGGCGTGTAACCCGCCAACCAGGCCTGGCGCGCATCCAGGCAATGATTGACCCCTTCGCGCAGACCGCTCAGCGCACACAGCAGGCGCTTGCCCTGGGCATCGCGCGCGAAAGCCAGCGGCAGATGAGCGGCGGCCGCACTCACCTCCGGCGCCGCGACCGGCGTGAGATGTATGCCGAGTGTGTGCCGATAATCACGAAAACGTTGCCATCGCAGTTCGCCAAACCGCTGAGGACTGAGAGGAAGATAACGGCTCATGAAATGTCTCCGGTGAGCAGACGAGGTGTGCTGCGGCAAATGCTAGAGATAACACACCCTGGCGAAGCATTGATCAATCCGCCCAAAGACTTGGCGCGCATTCGCTTGCTTTAGTGCTCGAGTTATTCTTCAGCCAGGGCCATGCGTAGATCTCAGTACAGATTGTCGTTGATGCACTCGAGCCGGGGTCATGACGAGCATTCATGACAGGTAGAGTCATTGGAAACAGAGCATAGCGAACAGCGATTGGTCTGCATAGGAGCGGCGTCAGCAATGTCTGTTGGCAGTCGGCATCATGTGCTCTCCACAATGAGCGAGGCTCTAGGGTAAGCCGCTTTGTCGGCTCCGGCCGATAGGGATTCTTTACGGAAGTCGCCACTGAGCGCCGTCTGTTCGCCAAGCCGGCCTTGGTTATCATGCAGTACGAGGTTAACAGCCTGCTCGCCATGCGGGTCGATTTGAGCGATAGGGACGATATCAACGGGAACGATGACGCAGAGCTGAGCGTCCTACTTCTTCAAGTCTTCGAGCTTGAGCATTGTGCGCCAGAGTGAGACTGAGGAGGCGTCAACACCCGAAGACGGACCGGTGCTCTGTCGAGCCCGATGCGATCACCATCAAGACGATGACTAACGGGATCGAGTAGCTGATCGGTTCGTCCCAAAATGACGTTATGCGTGTCCACTATCTGTAGTACCCCTGCGTTGACGCGACTACAGTCTAGCCATGCACGTCCTGAGTCGGTGCCGTCGATACTACGCTACAGCGCAACAGAGGCAATTTGATCTGAGGCAAAAAGAAACCGGAGCGTCTCGAGCTTGGCTTTCCATTTATGTGCCTTCCTGTCGCAGACTTTTCGTTCGCTGGCTTTGCTGTCGCGAGCTTCTCAGCCGTCTTGGGCTAGAATGCAGGGTCATCCGCAACCAGACGCCGGCCGCCCCGTTCCCTGGCACGAGCGCGGCAAGCCCCGCAACGAGAACCGAATCCGCATGCAATGGGAACCCGTGATCGGGCTGGAGATCCATACCCAGCTCGCGACTGAATCGAAGATCTTTTCCGGCGCCTCCACCGCCTTTGGTGCCGAGCCGAATACCCAGGCCTGCGCGATCGATCTCGGCCTGCCGGGGGTGCTGCCGGTGCTGAACCTGGGCGCGGTGCAGCGGGCGGTGCAGTTTGGGCGCGCGATCGGTGCTGAGATCGCGCCGCGCTCGGTGTTTGCGCGCAAAAATTACTTCTATCCGGATCTACCCAAGGGCTATCAGATCAGCCAATACGAGCTGCCGATCGTCGGCCGTGGTGAGATCGAGATCCTGCTCGACGACGGCACGCAGCGGACCATCGGCGTGACCCGCGCGCATCTCGAGGAAGACGCGGGTAAGTCGCTGCATGAAACCTTCTCGGGTGCCGGTGGCGGCCTAACTGGGATCGATCTCAACCGCGCCGGCACGCCGCTGCTGGAGATCGTCTCCGAGCCGGATCTGCGCTCGGCCGAAGAGGCCGTCGCCTACGCGCGCAAGATCCATCAACTGGTGCGCTGGATCGGCATCAGCGACGGCAACATGCAGGAGGGCTCGTTCCGAGTCGATGCCAATGTCTCGGTGCATCGTCCGGGCACCCCCTTCGGCACTCGCGCTGAGATCAAAAACATCAACTCGTTCCGATTCCTGCAGCGGGCGATCCTGTTCGAGATCGAGCGCCAGATCGAGCTGCTCGAGGACGGCGGCACGGTGGTCCAGGAGACCCGTCTCTATGATGCCGACAATGATGAGACGCGCTCGATGCGCAGCAAGGAGGAGGCCAACGACTATCGTTATTTCCCCGACCCCGATCTGCTGCCGGTCGAGCTTGACGACGCCTTCATCGCGGCCGCCACCGCGAATCTGCCGGAGCTACCCGATGCGATGCGGCAGCGGTTTAAGGGTACCCATGGCATCAGCGACGCCGATGCCGTCCAACTCACCAGCAGCCGCGCCACGGCGACCTACTTCGAGCAGGTGGTCGATCTGACCGGCGATGCCAAGCTGGCCGCGAACTGGATCAACGGCAGCCTGGCCGCGGCGCTGAACAAGGCGGGTCTCGAGATCAACGACAGCCCGGTCAGCAGCGAGCAGCTCGCCGAGCTGATCAAGCGCATCCAAGACAACACCCTCTCCGGCAAGATCGCCAAGCAGGTGTTCGAGGCGATCTGGGCCGGCGAAGGCGACGCCGATCAGATCATCGAGGCCAAGGGGCTGAAGCAGATCACCGACAGCGGTGCCATTGAGCAGATGATCGACGCGATCATCGCCGCCAACCCGCAGCAGGTGGAGCAATACCGGGCCGGCAAGGAGAAGGTGTTCGGCTTCTTCGTCGGTCAGGTGATGAAGCAGAGCCAGGGCAAGGCTAACCCGCAGCAGGTCAACGACCTACTCAAGGACAAGCTCAAGGGCTGAGCGAAGCGCCAGCAGAAGCTGGCTGGGCCAGTCTCACCAACAGCCTCAAACCCGGTAGCGCCTCGGGAAACCGCCCATACAGGGCGATTCTCGAGAGTGCGCTGGAGCCGGGATCAGCTCAGTGCCCGCCGCCCTTCAGCGACGAGACCATGCCTTCAATCGTATCCTTGGCATCGCCAAAGATGAGCGAGGTGTTGTCCTGATAGAACAGCAGGTTATCAACCCCTGAGTAGCCGGGGCGCATGGAGCGCTTGAGGAAGTAGACCTGCCGCGCCTTGCCGGCATCGAGGATCGGCATGCCGTAGATCGGGCTGGTCTTGTCCTCCTTCGCCGCTGGATTGACGACATCATTGGCACCGACCACCAGCACCACATCGGTGCTCGGGAAGTCCGGGTTGATCTCGTCCATCTCCAGCACCTGATCGTAGGGGATGTCGGCCTCGGCCAGCAGCACGTTCATGTGGCCCGGCATGCGACCGGCGACCGGGTGGATGGCGAACTTCACCTCCACATCCCGTGCCTGCAACAGTTCCATCATCTCCTTCAGCGCATGCTGGGCCTGAGCCACGGCCATGCCGTAACCGGGCACCACGATGACGCGGTTGGCATCCTCCATCCAGTACACCGCATCCTCGACCGAGGCCGATTTAACGCCCTTCTCGGCCGCTACCGCGCCAGCGCCGCCACTCCCGCTGCTATCGGTACCGAAGCCGCCGAAGATCACGTTGATGATGCTGCGGTTCATCGCCCGGCACATGATGAACGAGAGGATGGCGCCGGAGAAACCAACCAGCGCACCGACGATGATCAGCAGATTGTTGTGCAGCGTGAAGCCGGTCGCCGCCGCCGCCCAGCCCGAGTAGCTGTTCAGCATCGAGATGACCACCGGCATATCGGCGCCGCCGATCGGGATGATCAGGGTACCACCGAGGGTAAAGGCCAAAAGTGTCATCAACACCAGCGAGACCCAGCTGCCGGTGCTGGCGAAATGGACCGCCAGCGCAATGGTGGTGATGGCGATCAGCGCGTTCAGCGCATGCTGCCCCAAGAACTTGATCGGCGCCCCGGACATGATCCCTTGCAACTTGGCAAAGGCAATCACCGAGCCGGTAAAGGTGATGGCGCCGATGACGATGCCGGCCGAGAGCTCGCCCATGAGCAGGGCATCCAGCGTGCCGGCCTGAGCGCGATTGATGAAGGTGCCGATGGCGACCAGGACCGCGGCCATACCGACGAAGCTGTGCAGCGCGGCGACCAATTGCGGCATCTCCGTCATCTGGATGCGAATCGCAACGACGATGCCAATCACCGCACCGATGGCGCCGGCAAAACCGATCAACCAATACCCCTGCACCTCGGTGCCGGCCAGGGTGGCACCGATCGCGATCGCCATGCCGAGCATGCCGAACAGGTTGCCGCGACGCGCAGTAGACGGATGGGTCAGCCCCTTGAGGGCAAAGATGAACAGGATCGCCGAGACCAGATAGGCCAGCGCCTGAGTGGTTGGAGAGAGTGGCAGTTCCATCGCTGATTAGCCCCGTTTCTTTTTCTTGAACATCGACAACATGCGATGCGTGACCAAAAAACCACCGAAGACGTTGATGCTGGCAAGCAGCACCGCGAGAAAGCCGAAGAAGGAGGCGGCGATGCCGGCCTCTTCCAGCCCGGTGACCAGCAAGGCGCCGACCAGCACGATGCCGGAGATGGCATTGGTCAGGGCCACCAAGGGCGTATGCAGCGATGGCGTAACGCCCCAGACCACGTAATAGCCGATGAAGCAGGCAAGCACGAAGACATAGAGCGCGAGGATGGATTCAGGCATCCGGGTGGACTCCGTTAAGTAGTAAGTAGCAGGTGCTAAGTGATAGGTGCTGAGTGCTGAATGGCGGCAGCACAGTCCAGCGCGTCGAGACGCTCCTCTCGTTCGGGCTTAACTGCTCAGCATCGGCCTCAGCATCGGCGTTGGTCGAAAGTCCGCTCAGCGGCCGATCAGCATGGCCGCGGTGATCTCATCCTGGGTCAGATCCCTGAGCACCGGACCCTTGTCCGAAGGCTCGACCATGATCTCGATGAGGTTCGAGAGATTCTTGGCATAGAAGGCGCTCGCATCCGCAGGGACCATCGACGGATAGTTGGTATGGCCAACAATGATGACCCCCTGATGATCGATCACTTGATCAGGCTCCGAGAGCTTGCAGTTACCGCCATTCGCGGCGGCAAGGTCGACGATCACCGAGCCGGTCCGCATCCGCTCAACCACCTCGGTGGTGATCAGCTCTGGTGCCGGCCGGCAGGGAATCAGCGCGGTGGTGATGATGACATGGGCCTTGGCCAACTCATCGCCCAGCAACTGCTGCTGGCGGGCCTTGGCCTCGTCTGAGAGCTCCTTCGCATAGCCGCCCTCGCCGGCGCCGCTCTCGCCAAGATCGAGCTCGATCGGCTTGGCACCGAGCGAGGCGATCTGCTCCTTGGTCTCCGGGCGCACATCGTAGGCAAGCACATCGGCGCCGAGCCGACGCGCGGTGGCAATCGCCTGCAGCCCGGCGACACCAGCACCGAGTACCACCAAACGCGCCGGCTTGGCCGATCCGGCCGAGGTCATCATCATCGGGAAGAAGCGCCCATAGTGCGAGGCCGCCTCGATCACCGCCCGGTAGCCAGCAATATTGCTCTGCGACGAGAGTGCGTCCATCGACTGCGCACGCGAGATGCGCGGCATCCGCTCCATCGCCAGTACCTGCACGCCGTTCTCGACCATCCGTGACAAGAGCGGATCATCGCCGCAGCCCTCCACCAGGCTGATGTAGACGCTGCCGGAGCGCAGCGCGCGGGCCTCGTCTTCGGTCGGTCGCCGCACCTTGAGCAGGATGTCAGCCGAGAAGCAGACATCGCGCTTGACCAGTTTCACACCCGCCTCGGCATAGGCCGCATCGGTGTAGTGCGCAGCAACGCCGGCACCGGTCTCGAGCAACACCTCGAAGCCTTTTGCGACAAGCTTCTTGGCGACATCGGGCGTGGTCGCGACTCGCCGTTCGCCGGCGAGCGTCTCTCTTGGAATACCGAGCTTCATACAGTCGCTTCCGGGTAATGTCGATTCAGAGGGTCAGAGCGGGGCTTCGATGAACGCGCGGCATTATCGACGCTCAGCAGTCTGATCTCAATGGCCCCGTCAGTAATGACCGGAATTGCGCAAGCCACGCAGCACCTGCGCCGAGATCTCTTCGATCGATTGACTGGTGGTATCGAGCACCGGCACCCCAAGACGCCCCAGCATCTCATGCGCCAAGCGGATGTCGTTGCGACAGCGCGCCAACGAGGCATAGTCGCTGCCCGGCCGACGCTCCTCGCGGATTAGATGCAGCCGTCGCGCCTCGATCGTGAGGCCGAACACCTTCTCTTTCACGGCACAGACCTCAGGCGGTAGGGCCTCGCGCTCGAAATCGTCCTCGGTCAATGGATGATTGGCCGCACGCAGCCCGTAGTGAATCGCCAAATAAAGGCAGGTCGGCGTCTTGCCAGAGCGCGAGACCCCAACCAGGACCACATCCGCATGGCGGAAGTTGTCCGGCCGCATGCCGTCGTCGTTGCTCATGGCAAAGTTGATCGCCTCGATCCGCTTGGTATACATGCTCGGCTTGGTGATCGCATGGCTGCGTCCAGACTCGCGACTGGGCGAGACCCCGAGCTCCTCGCTCAGCGGCTCGACGAACTGCTCAAATAGCTCCAAGTGAAAGCAGTCACCTTCCCTGAGGATCGCGGCGATGCCGGCATCGAGCATGGTCGAGAACACCAAGGGACGGGCGCCATCGCGCTCAGCCGCCTCGTGCAAGCGCTGCGTTAAGGCACGCGCGCGCGCCTCCGTGTTGATGTAGGGCATATAGACCCGCTCGAAATCGACATTGTCGAATTGCGAGAGGAGACTCTGACCCAGGGTCTCGGCGGTGATACCGGTGCTCTCGGAGACGAAGAAGACGGTTCGCTTCATAGGCTTGTGATTCACGTCAATGCGGTGCAGGTGGTCATGGCAAGATAGTAGGCGACGATAAGAACATTAGGAGACTGACCCCTCATGGCGACCATCAGCAACGACAAAGCGCTCCGTGATCTGCTCGAGCGCCTCTCGGCCGAGCAACAACGCCTGATCGGCTTGCGCTTTGCGCAAAGTCTGGTCCATCTCAGCCGCGATGAGCGCGTCAAGCGGGCCATCGAGACCGGCCTACGCACCGACGTCTCGGCCTCGGAACTCGAAGACGCCTATCGCGGCGCCAAGGCCTGGTCGACCAAAACCTATACCGACTGCGGCAAAGACACCGATTGGCTTGCTCAAGGCGATCATTTCGTGGCCGCCGCCGTAGCCGCTGCGCTGACACCTGATAGCATGCTACCGGACAACAAGACCAACCGTGCCTGGAAGGCTGCCATGCATGCACGGATGGCCAACAACTGCGAACTGGTTGAAGGGGATGGCAATGCCCACCTCGACGAGGTCAAGCGTCAATACGAGATTGCCAGCGAGTTCGCCAGCGCGGATTGATCACGCCAGCCGCGCAGACTGCCGTCAACGCATCTCGCCTCCGACGGCAGTGTCCTCGGCAGCCAACATCTCGTCATACACCGACCAAGCGTCGGCAGCGCGCTCAGCCGAGATCTTCTCGATCGCATGACCCAGGTGAATGACGACGAAATCGCCGACCGCCAGATCCTCTGGGTCGAGCATCAACAGGCTCACCTCCCGCTCGAACCCCTTGGCCTCACAGCGCGCGCCGAAGCCGTTGATCTCAAGAATCTGCATTGGGATACCCATGCACATGGGCGCACCTCGATCATGATGTCGCAATCTCTTGAGGCTAAGCCGCCGGCTAGGGCTATCGCAAGCGACTTTCATCAATGCCCGAGTGGATGAGGCGATTTCACGCAGCCGATGACGATCGGGGCGCTAACCTGCAGGGCGCGTCGCCACCCCGGACGATGAGGCGCTTGTTTCACGATAACCCAGCGACTGGAGACGCCACGATGCCCGGCACCGGTACTTTGATCCTCGGACTTGGCAATATCCTGCTCACCGATGAAGCAGTCGGCGCGGCTGTCTTAAAGGCCCTAGAGCCGATCGCCGCGACCGATCCCGACCTCCACCTCTATGACGGCGGCACCCTCAGCTTTACCCTGGCTGGCCCCATCGGCGATGCGGCTCGGTTGATCGTCGTTGATGCCGCTACGATGGGCGACCCCCCGGGCACCCTGCGCCTGTTCGAAGGCGAGGCCATGGACCGACAGCTGAGCAGGCACGCCAAGAGCGTGCACGAGGTGAGCCTTGCCGACCTCTTCGATATCGCCCGGCTCACCGACACCCTGCCCAGCCAACGCGCCCTGATTGGCATCGAGCCCCAATGGGTCGATTGGGGTGATCAACTGACCCCGGCAGTGGCCGCTGCCGTCCCCAAGGTGGTTGATCAGATCCAGGCCCTTTTGCAGCGATGGCGCAAGCCCTCACCCAAGGCATCAAAGGCCGACGAGCACCAAGACGCCAGACCTCGTTGCTGACAAGCCCAGCCGCGTCGCTCATAAAACGGCCCACCAGGGCCATGAGATTCAGCAGGATTGAATAGGTCATGAGCAGAGTTTCAGCAAAGTGTGCTGCAGGTCAAACACGACAACATAAGCTCTGCCTAACATAAGCACTAACCGATGGAGGGGCCTGATGGCGGAGCTCGCCGGCATTCCAATTCACATCGAGCAGCCCGAAACTGAGCCGCAGCAATACGGCAACGCGCTACCGATCCTCAATGAAATACGCCACGCGCTGGAGCGGTTCGCGCAGAGCGCTGAGCCTACTCGCATCGACCTCGCCGCCATGCCCTTTGGTCCCGGCGACGAAGCGCGGTTGATGGCGCTGCTGGGGCGTGGCGAGGTGGAGGCAACCATCGACGCGCTAGGCCCGACCCGCGTTTGGGAGACTCGCTTCCCCGGGGTCTGGATCCTCGACTATGCCAACGTCGATGGCGAGCGCATCGCGCTGCAGATCGAAGTCGACGAAATCCCGCAAATGCTCCGCACGCAGCGCGCCGACATGACCGATTCATTGGCCGCCCTAGACGCCGCCCTGGCGTCAGTCAACGCGGCCGATCCGGCGGCTGAGTCCCGCCACTGACCGCTGAATTCCAGCAATGGCAGGAGAAACGATGGCCACATCGAAGACCTTGGGCGAGAGCCTGCGCCAGCACGGGGTGTCACGCCGTGGATTCCTGAAATTCTGTGCCGCAACGGCGTCGATGATGGCCCTACCGCCGAGTATGGCCCCAGCGATCGCCAAGGCACTTGAGCAAGCGCGCCGGCCCTCGGTGATCTGGCTCTCGTTCCAAGAATGCACCGGCTGCACCGAGTCGCTGACCCGCAGCTTCTCGCCCACGGTCGAGAATCTGATCTTCGATGTGATCTCGCTGGATTATCATCACACTCTGCAGGCCGCTGCCGGCGATGCTGCCGAACAGGCGCGCGAGCAGGCCATCCATGCCAACGCCGGCGAATATCTGGTGGTGGTGGACGGTTCCTTGCCTGGCCCCAAGGCCAACCCCGGTTACTCGACCATCGCCGGCATCAGCAACTACGACATGCTGATGGAGACCATCGAGGGTGCTGCCGCTGTCGTCGCCGTTGGCACCTGCGCCACCTTTGGCGGGTTGCCGAAGGCTGACCCGAATCCAACCGGCGCCGTCTCGGTACAAGACCTGGTCAAGAACAAGCCCGTGATCAATGTCTCCGGCTGCCCGCCGGTCCCCATGGTTATCACCGGCGTGCTCGCGCAGTTCCTCACCTTTGGCACCCTGCCCGAGCTCGACGAATACGGACGCCCGCGCGCCTTCTTCGGTCAGTCTATCCACGACCGCTGCTACCGCCGCCCGTTTTACGACAAGGGCAAGTTTGCCGAAGCCTTCGATGACGAAGGGGCCAAGGCCGGCTGGTGTCTGTATCGGCTCGGCTGCAAGGGTCCGATGACCTACAACGCCTGTGCAACCATGAAATGGAACGGCGGCGCGAGCTGGCCGGTCGAGGCTGGCTATCCCTGCCTGGGCTGCTCTGAGCCTGACTTCTGGGATGCTGGCGGCTTCTACAAAGCCCTGTCCGTACCAACCGGCTCACCCGGTGACGTCCTGCTCACCGCCGGTGCTGTCGGCGCCGCAGTCGGCGTCGGTGCCGGCTTGATGAGCCGCCATCAGACTCAGCAGGCCGTCAAGCACCATGACAAGGTCACTGCCGATCAACTAGAGGAGACCCTGTGATGACCTCGATGGAGTTCCTGCTTTTCGTCAAGGGTCCACTGTTCAGCGTCGCCATGGCCATCTTCGCGCTTGGCATCCTGATCCGTCTGTTCGAGATCTTCGCGCTAGGCCGCGCCCACAACTACGCGGCAGCCCGCGGTAACGAGATCCTTCCCGGCCTCAAGACCATTTACCGCCGCTTCAACCCAGACCCTGGCACCTTTCAACGCTCAACCTTCGATGTCGTGGCCGGCATCCTCTGGCATGTCGGCTTCGTCATCGCGCTGCTGCTCTTCATCCCGCATATTGAGCTGATCAAGAGCACCTTGGGGGTGAGTTGGCCCGGACTGCCGAATCCTGTGGTCGATGCAGTCACGGCAATCACCCTGCTCGGACTGGTCGCCGTGCTCATCCATCGTTTGACTCAGCCGGTGAAGCGCTTCCTCAGTACGCCTGAAGACTATCTGATCTGGGCGGTGACCTTCCTGCCAGTGCTGACCGGGTACCTGGCCTATCACCGGCTGATCAACCCCTATCCACTGGCGTTGGGCATGCATATCCTGAGTGCCGAGATCTTTCTCATCCTGCTGCCCTTCACCAAGCTCACGCACATCTTCACCGCCTTCATTGCCCGGTACTACAACGGCGCCATCTTCGGCCGTAAGGGGATTCAGTCATGACCCAGGGTGCCCACTCCTTTTCGCTCGAGCGCGGGCTGAATGCCTGGCGCGAGGAGATCGACGCGCCAGTCGCGGCCTTCTTCTCAAGCTGCGTGCACTGCGGCCTTTGCGCCCAAGCCTGCCCCTTCTTCGTCGAGACCGGCGATCCGAAGTACACGCCGATCCATAAGCTCGAGCCGCTGCGGCTGCTCTGGGAGCAAGAGTTCACGCTCTGGGGCAAGCTCAAGAAGACCGTCAAGGATCGCATCGACGCCAAGCTCGGGCGCCAGTCGAAGCCGCTGATCACCGACGCGATGCTCGAGGAATGGGAGCCGCTGCTCTATGACTCCTGCAGCATGTGCGGGCGCTGCTCGATGGTCTGCCCCGTCGGCAACGATATCCATTACATGATTCGCAAGGCGCGCGAGGGCATGGTCGCCTCCGGTCATGCGCCCGAAGGCCTGGTCGCCGCCTCAGTGCGCGCGGTGAATACCGGCAGCCCGATGGGCCTGCAGTGGAAGACGCTGGATGTGCAGATCAAGCACGTCGAGACCGCAACCGGCCTCGAGGTGCCGATTGACCAGCAAGGCGCCGATTATCTGGTGCTGCTGTCGTCGATGGAGATCATCAACTTCCCTGAGTACCTGGAAGCCATCACCAAGATCTTCGACCATGCCGACGTTAGCTGGACCCTGAGCAAGACCTGTTTCGAGGCCACCAACGCCGGCATCCAGATCGGCTCCAAGGACATCGCCGCGACCCTGGTGCAGCGCGTCGTCGACGCCGCCGAACAACTCCAGGTCAAGAACGTCATCAGCCCCGAGTGCGGCCATGCCTACACGGCGATCCGCTGGGAGGGGCCGAACGCGATCAAGCGCGCCTATCCGTTCAAGGTCTACCACATCATCGAGGTGCTGGATCAACTGCGTATCGACGGCCGCATCAAGACCGAGGGCAAGGAGATGGATCGGTTGTCGATGCACGACCCTTGCAACCTCGCGCGCAAGAGTGGCGTGGTGCAGCAACAACGCAGCCTGATGGATCTAGTCGCGGATAATTTCGTCGACCTCAAGGAGCACGGCGAATACCAGTGGTGCTGCGGCGCCGGCGGCGGCGTCAGCTCGAACGAGCGCGCCGAGCCGCTGAAGCTGGCCGCGTTCAAGCGCAAGAAGGCGCAGATCGAGGAGGTCGAGCCGGAGCGCATGGTGACCATGTGCGCCACCTGCCGCACCCAGCTCGAAGAGGGCCTGGAGGAGTTCAACATGGACATCCCCGTGGTCGGGCTGACCGAGATGATCGCCGATCACTTGGTTGAACACGATGTCCAAAAAGAGGTCGAGAAAGAGAAGGCTGAACAATCATGAGCGAGCGCGTCGTCGTCGACCCCATTACCCGTATCGAGGGTCATCTGCGCATCGAGGCGGAGATGAACGGGCAGGAGATTGCCAAAGCCTACTCGTCCGGCACCATGGTGCGCGGGCTCGAGATCATCCTGCGCGGGCGCGACCCACGTGATGCCTGGGCCTATGCGCAGCGCATCTGTGGCGTCTGCACCCTCGTCCATGGAATTGCCTCAGTGCGCGCAGTTGAGGATGCACTGGATTATCCGATCCCGCCCAACGCCCAGCTGATCCGCAATCTGATGATCGGCGCCCAGTACATCCACGACCATGTGATGCACTTCTATCATTTGCATGCACTGGACTGGGTGGACGTGGTCTCGGCGCTCAGCGCCGATCCGTCCGCAACCTCGCAGCTCGCGCAGCAGATCAGCGCCAAGACCGCGGCTGATCTCGGCACCAGTAGTTGGAGCAAGTCCTCGCCGGGCTACTTCAGCGATATCCAGAAGCGGCTCAAGACCTTCGTCGACGGCGGTCAGCTCGGCATCTTTGCCAATGGCTACTGGGGCCATCCGGCCTACAGACTGCCACCGGAAGCCAATCTCATGGCGGTCGCGCACTATCTGGAGGCCCTGGCCTGGCAGCGTGAGGTCGCTAAGCTGCATGCCATCTTCGGCGGCAAGAACCCACATCCGAACTTCATTGTCGGCGGTGTGGGCTCGCCCATCGATCTGAATTCGGATTCAGCCATCAATTCGAAAAAGCTATCCCAGGTCAAGGATCTGATCAAGGGCATGCAGGGCTTCGTCGAGCAGGTCTACATTCCGGATACGCTGGCCATCGCCGGTTTCTACAAGGACTGGGCGCAAAAGGGTGAAGGGCTCGGCAACTTCCTCTGCTACGGCGACCTGCCCTACAGCGGTTCGAGCACCGACAGCAGCGACCTGTCCGATCTTCTGTTCCCGCGCGGCGCCATCCTCAACCGCGATCTCAGCACCATCCACCCGGTGGATCTGCACGCCGAGGACGAGATCCAGGAGTTCATCGCCCATGCCTGGTATGACTACAAGGATGGCAAGCAGGCCGGCCTGCATCCCTACCAAGGTGAGACCAAGCTCAGCTACGACAAGCGCGGCGGCCCCAAGCCGCCGTACCAGCAACTCAATATCGACGATGGCTATTCTTGGCTCAAATCGCCGCGCTGGAATAATCACTCAGTTGAGGTCGGACCGCTCGCGCGCATGCTGTTGCTCTATGCCGACAGCAGCGCTCCAGCGCACGCCCAAGCCAAGGAGCTGGTTGACTATTCACTGACCACCCTGGATCTGCCCGTCGAGGGGCTGTTCTCGACCCTCGGGCGCACCGCAGCGCGGACGCTGGAGTCGAAGATCGTCGCCGATGCGATGCAGACCTGGTACGACGCCCTTGTTGCGAACATCCGCAATGGCGATACCCAGACCTTCAATCCGGCGCTATGGGAGCCTTCAAGCTGGCCGAAGCAGGCCCAGGGCGCCGGCTACATGGAAGCCCCCCGAGGCGCGCTCGGTCATTGGATCCTGATCGAGAACGAGAAGATCGCGAACTATCAGGCCGTGGTCCCCTCAACCTGGAACGCTGGTCCGCGCGACCCTGCTGGCGTGCCGGGCGCCTACGAGGCTGCGCTAGCCGACAACACCCAGCTCCATGACCCAAAGCAGCCGATCGAGATCCTACGCACCATTCACTCGTTCGACCCCTGCATCGCCTGCGCGGTGCACCTCTCGGACCCGAACAGCGGCGAGCAGATCGAGATCAAGGTGAGCTAGGAACGCCAGCTGTCGGCACCCAGCAGGGTAGTGCCCCAATCCATGGGATGACGGTGTGAAATACACTTAAATTATCAGTGAGTTACGAAAACTCATCCTGCACATCGGGGCACTACCGCCAACTGCTGCTAGCAGCCAAGGCTTGCTCGGCTTGGGAAAAAGACAGCTTGGGAGCAGCAGATGCTGACCCTGAGCTTAATCGATGTCAGGCGGATGCAAAAAGCGTATGATCCGTTCTCGTTAAAATCGTCGGCAAGCTATGTCCGATCAAACGCTGGTTCCGCAGCATCGGCCTGACATGTCAGTCGATCAACCGATCGGCCGCCTCTGACGATCACTGTCGCTTACACTATCTTCTTTGAGGCCAGGCAATGGATTTGGCGACTATTATCGGCATGCTCGGCGCGATCATCCTGGTCGCCGTAGCCGTCGGGCTCGGCGCATCACCGATGATCTTTCTCAACCCTATCGGCCTCATCATCGTGGTGGCCGGCAGCTTGATGATCGTGCTCTCGCAGATGAGCTTCGCCGAAGTTCGTTTGGCGATGAAAGCGGTGACACGGGCGTTCAAGTCGACCCTCCCAGACATCATGAGCACCATCGATGAGATGCTCGAGGTGTCGAAGATCGCCCGCAAAAGCGGGCTCCTAGCACTGGAAGATCACGAGGCCAGCTCTACTTTTCTCGCACGCGGTCTGCAGATGCTCGCCGATGGGTATTCGGCGGAGATGCTCAAGGAGGTGCTCGATAAGGAGCGCCTGATGACCCTAGACCGCAATCGGGCCGGCGCCCGCGCCTTCAGCCTCCTCGCCGATGTCTCCCCGGCGATGGGTATGGTCGGCACCCTGATCGGCCTCGTCGATATGCTCGCCAATATGGACGATCCCTCCAAGATCGGACCCGCCATGGCGGTCGCCCTGCTGACCACCTTATACGGGGTGTTGATCGCCCAAATCATCGCCAATCCAATCGCCGAAAAGCTCGAGCTGCGAACCCTGCAGCAGGAACGCTTGCAGTCGCTCTGGACCGATGCCTTGCTCGCGATTCAACAAGGGCGCAACCCAAGGGTCGTCGAGCAGGTCTTGCTCACCTATCTCCCCCAAGACCAGCGCGAGAAACGCCAGGAGCAGCTCGACGCGCAGGAAGCCGGCCAAGAACCTGGAACCGCTTGAGACGCCGAATTCATGTCCAATCAAGGCCGCAAGGGCAGCAAGGTACCCGCCTGGATGGTAACCTTTGCCGACCTGATGACGCTATTGCTGACGTTCTTCGTCTTGCTGCTCTCCTTCGCCGAGATCGATGCTCAGCGCTTTAAGCGGCTCGCTGGTGAACTTCAGAAGGCCTTTGGCGTGCAGCGCGAGATCACGGCGGATGTCATCCCCATGGGCACCAGCCCGGTCTTGCAGCAGTTCTCGCCCGGGACGCCGCAGCCGATCCCCGTCGACCAGATCTACCAACGCCTGACGCCCGAACGCCCAACGCTCGCCGCCGGTGATATCGATTCCCGTGTCGAGGCGCGACTCGACGCCATCGAGCAACAGCTCGCGCAAACCATTAGCGAGGCGGCCCCTGAGGGAAATGTGGCGGTTGAACGGGATGGGCTTGATATCATCCTCCGCATTGATGAGCAAGGCAGCTTTCCTTCCGGCTCGGCACAGATCAGCCCATCGTTCAGACAGCTTCTTGAGATTCTCGCGACTGAGCTCACGGAGATCCCTGGATACATCGCCGTCGACGGTCACACCGACAATGTGCCAATCAGAAGCGCACGCTTCCAAAGCAACTGGGATCTCTCGGCCATGCGTGCCGCAACCGTGACCAATGCATTGCTCGAAAACCCCACCCTCGCCCCAGGGCGTTTCATCGTCCTCGGCCATGCTGACACGCGACCAATCGCACCGAACGATACTGTCGAGCAACGCGCGAAAAATCGCCGCGTCGAGCTCATCATCCGCGCTGGTGAGATGATTGAACGTGAATTGGGCTTAAGAGCCTCGCTCGAAGACCCTTTAGATCAGGCAATGCGAGACGCCATCGAGACCGAAGAGAAGCCGACCGCCCCCGAGGTGTTATTCAATCAGGGACTGGATGCGATCGAGCCCATTGACCTCAAGACCTTTTTCTTTTTCTCACCGGAGCCTGAGCCGCAGCGCCCAGCAGGAGACATCAAGCCTGATGAAGCGCCGATCGAGCATGAGGAACCTGATCAGGAGCCAGTAAACATCCAAGATCAGCTCGGCCTTGGCTGAACGAGCCGTTGAATGACCAGGCCGGCAAGACTGAGGCCAAACAAGCCAGGGAGATAGCTGATGGTGCCGTTCACAGCACGCGGCCGCCCGCGACCACAAGGCTCGGGCGGCAGTGGTGGACGCGGTGGCTCATCCGACCAAACGACAGTAATGCCGCGCTCGTAACCCCGTCTGCGCAATTGCTGACGCACTTTTCGCGCCAATGGGCAGCCACCACTGTCCATCAGATCCCCGACATGCAGGCAGGCTGGGTCAAGCCGGCCGCCGGCGCCCATGCTACTGACGATCGGCACCCCCTGATCCAAGGCCGCACCCAGCAAGGCCAGCTTGCTGCTCAGACTGTCGATCGCATCAATAATCTGATCGAAGCGTCCCTCTGCGAGGCGCAGCGGGAGTTCATCGGCTGTCAGAAAGGCTTGGATCGGCGTCACCTGACAGATTGGATTGATGTCCAGAATACGCTGGCGCATCACCTCAACCTTCGGCTCACCTAGGGTACTCTGTAGGGCACAGAGCTGGCGATTGAGGTTGGATGCGGCAACGGTATCGCCATCGGCCAGGACCAGCTCGCCGACCCCGGCGCGCGCCAGCGCCTCGGCCGCGAATGCGCCGACACCGCCAAGACCGGCAACGAAGACGCGCGCAGCACTTAGCCGCTCGACCCCTTGATCACCGATCAGGATGCGGGTCCGCGACGAGAAGGGATCGTTGGGCAGGATTTGCATGCGCGCGGTCCTAGTCAGCGCTGAGCCGCAGGCATCGACGAGCATTGGCTGTGGTCTGAGCGGCAAGCCTGGCGGCTGATGTCTCACGCACGGCCGCTAGCGCGGTCAAGACCTCGGGGAGGTAGGCAGGACTGTTGCGCTGATACTGATGGGAGGCGACGCTGAGATCAGGCGCATCGGTCTCGAGCACAAGCGCCTCCAATGGCAGATCGGCGGCCAAGCGGCGCAGCCGGCTCGAGCGCTCGAAGGTCAGCATGCCGCCAAAACCAAGGCAAAAGCCCAGCTCGATATAGCGTTGCGCCTGCTGCAAGCTGCCATTAAACGCATGCGCAACGCCACCAATGACCGGCGTCTCCGCCAACAACCCTAGCATCTCCTCATGCGCCTTACGCACATGCAAGAGCACCGGCAGCCGCACCGCTCGGGCAATGGCAAGCTGGGCGCGGCAGAGCGCCAACTGCCCATCGCGATCGGCGTCTTTAGCATGGAAGTCGAGCCCGATCTCGCCAATGGCAACCGGCTTAGCGCTTGCCACAGCCTGCTCTAGCGCGAGCAAGTCGCTCTCTTGATGGCGGTCGAGATAGACCGGATGCAGCCCAAGCGCCGGATAGAGCCCAGCATCGCTCGCACAGAGCCGTAGTAGCTGATCCCAGCCCGCCGCATCCACACCCGGCACGACAATCGACCTCACCCCAGCGGCACGGGCAGCGGCCAAAACCTCGGCGCGATCGGCGTCGAAGGCCTCGACATCAAGGTGGCAATGGGTATCAATCAGGGTCATCAGCTGCTCGCGCCCGCTCAATCGCCCTCGTTCGCGCGCGCCTCGCGGATGTAGTAATGCTTGCTCGGCCCATCACCAATCAACCGCGCCTGCACCTCGAACAGTTTGGTCGCCTTGATCAACTCGCTGAGCTTGGCGTAGCCATAGCTGCGCTGATCGAACTGCGGCGCCCGCTTGTTGATGGTGCTGCCAACGCTGGAGAGCTCGGCCCAGCCGTCGTCATCGGCCCTATCTTCCACCGCTCGCCGCATCAGGGTCACCAGCCGCCCATCCGCGCGCAATTCCTTGGTACCGAGCCGTTTCGGTGACTTGGTGGTTGCATCCTCGCCCTTGAGCAGTTCGGTGAAGATAAACTTATCACAGGCGGCGACGAAGGCGTCTGGGGTCTTCTGCTCGCCGAAACCGTAAACCCGCAGACCTGACTCACGTATCCTTGCCGCCAGTGGGGTGAAGTCACTATCGCTTGAGACCAGACAGAAGCCATCGAAGCCGCCGCTGTGCAGCAGATCCATGGCATCGATGACCATCGCCGCATCGGTCGCGTTCTTGCCCTTGGTGTAGGCGAACTGCTGACGTGGCTGGATGCTATGCCGCAGCAGCACATCCTTCCAACCGCCGAGATTCGGACGGGTCCAATCGCCGTAGATGCGCTTAACCTGCGCCGTGCCGTAGTTCGCGACCTCCTCGAGCAGGCCGTCGATCACGGATGCCTGAGCATTGTCGGCATCGATCAGCACGGCGAGACGCTTCTCAGTGGTTTCCGCCATCCAATGTCGGCTCCAAGGTTAAGGCTCCAAGATGAAAAAGAGCGGGAAAGGACCAGGAATAAGACCGCAAACAGGGCCAAACAACAGCCCCGTTCAGGGCGCCTCCATCCATCACCAGATCAGATCATCAGGCACCTTGTAGTCGGCGTACTCGTCCTCAGCCTCTTCCAGCTCAGGGCGATTCTGCACCAGCACCAAGTCCGGCTCGACGCTCGCGAGACGCTCAGCAACGGCCGCCGGCACCAATTCGTAGAAATCATCATGGCGCACGATGGCGAGGCTGCCAGCAGCCAGGTCGCGATGTTGGGCCGCACTGACGTAGAGCCGCTTTAACGCCTTACCATCGGTGAAATTGTAGGCGGTATCGCCCGCCGAACGCGCGATCCGGTTATCCCGTACCAGCTGCCAGAGCGCAATTTGCTCGGCCTTGCGCTTCGCCTCCTCGTCGCGCTGGCGATTCAGCTCCTGATCACGCTTACGCTTCTCGGCGGCAGCCTGGGCCGCCTGCTCGCGCTGAGCCGCATCCGGGGGCGGGGTGCCAGAACGCTTTTGCTTGCGTTTCTTAGATTTGGTACTCCGGAGCTGCTGTTCGCTCGCGAGTCCGGCCTTCACCAGTTGGTCCTGTAAGGAACCTGCCATGCGCTCCAACCTCCGGCACTGCGGGCACTGCGCCCGTCAGCAGCAAGACAACAATGAAGATGAGAATTGTACCGCCTGCGAACAGTTTCCGCGCCTACCACTCACCCATCAGCCACATCGGGACCTCATGGCGGTACCGAGCGCTCGCGTTCAGGGTCATCTCGGGCCAGCATCACGGCGGACGACAGGGTTGTGATGCGCCAAGCGGTATACAATCAGACGCTACATCGGTGGCCTCCAGTCTGACTGGAAGCCCCGCGGTCAGTCACTCAGTCACTCAGTCAATCCATCCATTCGTCCGGCTCTCAATCAAGCCTTTAGGAGCTCAGCCATGATCCATCGCTTAGTCGTCTTCGCGCTTTTGATTGCAATCCCCTTGGTCCTCTCCACCTCGGCCTTGGCCAGCGAGATCGGTTATGTCGACATGCAGCGGGTCTTGGAGGAAAGCAAGCTCGGCAAGGTGGCCCAGGCCAATCTGCAAGAGCGCTTCGGTGACGAGCAGCGGAGCTTCGCCGAAGAAGAGGCGGCCATTCGCCAGCTGCAACAGACCCTTGAGCGCGACAAACCCCTGATGAGCAGCGCCCAGGTGGAAAAGACAGAGGAAGAGATCCTCAGTCGGATCAAACAGTTTGAACAGGACTTCGCGAAGATCCAACAGCAGCTGGCGCAGGCTCAGCAGCAGGAGGGCCAGAAGATCCTCAAGCCCGCCCGAGATGCGGTGATCAGCGTCGCCAAGAAGCGCAAGATCGACGTCGTCTTCGAGGCGAACCAGGCGGGTATCGTCTATCTCGACGAGGGCGGCGACCTCACTGACGCAGTAATCAAGGCCATGGATGCCAGTACACCATAAGCGAGCGCCCTAAAACGCGGCCAAGCGACGCCAAACTTGATTAAGATTCCTGCAGTTTTGCTAACTCAGATCAGGTTTTTCCGCCCCTGCCGAGGGCAGTTCATGACCGCTGGTTTACAATTCTGAGGACGGCCTTATGCGTGTTGGCAAACGCCCCGCCGCGGCCCGTCCATCAACCGTTCAATACGACATCTGCATCGCCATTGAGGCGCTGCCGTTCCGGAGGTTCAGAAGCCGATGCTTGGAGAAATTCACGATGCGCTGCATGAGTTTCCGGGGCTCGAAGGCAAGATCGACGAGATGCGCACGAGCGACTCTGCCTTTGCCGAGCTCATGGATTCTTATGACACACTGGATGCGAAGGTTCGCAAGCTCGAGGAGCTCGGCACCCCCGTTGCCGACGAGACCATCGAGGACCTGAAAAAGGAACGCTTGCTGCTCAAGGATAAGCTCTACGACCTACTCCGGGACTAACCCCCAGAGCCGCGTCAGCAGACGGGTAGCGTTTTTTTCACGCTTAGATCCCCCCGCACCCTGACCTCGCCCGCCGCGTCCGCAGATGAGCAAACGCTAAAGGCCGCGGCGGCCTTGCTTGATCCGAAGCCCATTGCCTACGCCGAACGCGCCAGGCACCGCCTCGAGCCAGGGATAGCCGCCCATGCGATCCTCTTCATCCTCAGCTGATGCCTTAGATCGGCCACGCAGTCGCCGTTTGCGACCACTACTCCGCTTACTCGGCTTCGGACGCCCCTATCTTGGTCGTCTGCTGCTTGCCGTCGCGGCGCTGCTGTTTGCCGCCGGCGCGCTATTGGCCTTTGGTCAGGTGATTCGCCATGTGGTCGATAGCGGCTTGGCCAATGGCTCGCCAGCCTCACTGAACCACGCCTTGCTGCTGTTCTTAGTGGTCGTGGTGCTGTTAAGCATCGCCGTCGGGCTGCGAAGCTGGCTGCTGAATTGGCTCGGCGAGCGCATCGTCGCCGACGTCCGCCGAGCGGTGTTTGAACGTGCCTTGGCGCTGAATGTCGGCTTCTTTGAGACCACGCGCACCGGCGAGGTCATCTCGCGGCTGACCAGCGACACGGCCCTGCTGCAGACCGTGGTCGGCTCCACCTTCGCCATGGGCCTGCGCAGCGCCCTGCTCACCATCGGCAGCCTGGTCATGTTGGCCATCACTAGCCCGCAGCTCACCAAGCTGGTCCTGCTCGGTGTCCCTTTGGTGCTGCTTCCGGCCTGGTTCCTCGGCCATCGGGTGCGTCGGCTCTCGCGGCTCAGCCAAGACCGGATTGGCGATGTCGGCGCCTATGTCGACGAAAGCCTGCACGGCATTCGCACCGTCCAAGCCTTCTGTCACGAGCCAATCGATCGCGCGCGTTACGGAGCGCGCGTCGAGGAGGCCTTCAATACCGCGATGCAACGCTCACTGGCCAGCGCGCTGCTCAGCACCCTGGTCACCCTGCTGACCTTCGGCGCGATTGGCGTCGTGCTCTGGTTTGGTGGCCGCGAGGTCTTGGCCGGGCGGCTCACCGGAGGCGAACTCTCCGCCTTCCTCTTCTATGCCATCTTAGTCGCCGGCAATGTTGGCGCCCTCTCCGACATCGCCGGACAGTTGTTGCGTGGGGCGGGCGCTGCGGAGCGGTTGATGGAACTACTCGAGACCGAGCCCGCGATCACGCCACCAGCCAACCCCAGGCCACTGCCAACGCCAGTACGCGGCCAGGTCAGTGCCGAGCGCCTGAGCTTTACCTATCCTTCACGGCCCGAGCATCCCGCCCTCGCCGAGATTGACCTTGAGATCGCGCCAGGCGAACAGGTTGCGCTCGTCGGCCCTTCCGGAGCCGGCAAGTCGACGCTCTTCCACCTCCTGCTGCGCTTTTATGATCCGCAGCAGGGGGTACTGCGGCTCGACGGCATCGACCTGCGCGAGATGGAGCCCGCCGACTTCCGCCGCCAGATCGTGATCGTCCCGCAAGACCCGGTGATCTTCGGCGCCGACGCGCTGGAGAACATTCGCTACGGGCTCAAAGCCGATGACGCCGCCGTGGAGGCCGCAGCCCGGGCCGCACACGCCCATGAGTTCATCCAGCGGCTACCCGATGGCTATCAGACCTTCCTCGGCGAGCGCGGTGTGCGCCTGTCTGGCGGCGAGCGCCAGCGCATCGCCATCGCGCGGGCCATCCTGCGCGACCCTGCCGTGTTGCTGCTCGACGAGGCCACCAGTGCCCTCGACGCCGAGAGCGAGCGCCTGGTCCAAGATGCGCTCGAGCACCTGATGCAAGGACGCACCAGCATCGTCATCGCGCACCGCTTGGCAACGGTCCGCAATGCCGACCGTATCCTGGTCTTGGATCAAGGCCGCATCCTCGCCAGCGGTCGACACGAACAGCTCCTTGCCGACGCCGGCCTCTATGCGCGGTTGGCGGCCTTGCAGTTTCAAGCCGTCGAGGGCATCAGCCAGCATCCAGAACGCGGTGTTCAGTCGACAAAGCCGTAGATGAAATAGATGGTTTCGAGCAACCGCGTCGGCGCCGAGTCCTCGCCAAACCAACGCTGGAAGATCTGATCGATCTCGCCGCTGCGATAGACCTCAGCGAGACCCCGATTCACCTCCAGCCTGAAGTCAGCATCGTTACGCGGCAACGCAAACGCATAGGGTTCGACCGAAAAATAGGCATCGACGATGGCAAATGCCTCGGCCTTGCCGGTCTCCGCGACCTGGCCAACCAACACCAAGCGGTCGCCAGCCACCGCGTCCAACTCATCGGCCAACAGGCGCTCACGCCCGTCCTGGGCATCACGGATCGGGACCAGCTCCAGTTCGATCCCGCGTTCGATCAGTGCCGGGCGCAAGCGGCGCTCCGTAGTCGTCTCTGGCACTACACCAACCTTGCGACCAGCGAGATCGTCCAGTCCGCGCAGACCGCGATCACTTTTGACCAGGATGCCGCCAGACTCAACGAAGACGATGTTGGAGAAATCGACCTGACGCTGCCGAGCCAGGCTCATGGTGGTGGTCCCGCATTCGATATCCGCCTCGCCATTGGCAACAGCAGCCACTCGGCGCGGGGTGTTTCCCTCGATCCAGGCGATCTCGAGCGCATCAAGGCCAAGCGACGCTTGCACTGCAGTGACGATATGCCGGCAGAGATCGACGGAATAACCGCGAGGAACGCCTTGGGCATCTTTAAATGAGATCGGATAGGCCGTTGGCGAGTATGCGATGCGGATAGCCTCCGCCGCCTTGATCCGATCCAGCGCGCCTGTGTCTGCACACGCTGTGCGACAGGTGAATAAGATCAGGGCAGCGGCGATGAGTCGCCACATTGACTGCAGTCGCCGCGAGCGGTTTTGCTGGCCCTCCTCGGCTGCCGACTGAACCTGCCTCAATCGCAGGCGGACACCCAAGACGGCATCCAGGCTTGAGGCAGGCAGGGGCGAGGCTGGCGGAAGCGCTGTCAACTCAGTCATCCCCAGCGCTGTATCGCTTGATGTGCTGACGAATCTCTTGCGGGCGGGGCAGCCCGCGAATCGTCAGCTCCGGCGCATCACCTGCCGTAAAGATCTGCAGGTTGCCGGCTCCAACGATACGCTGGAACAGCGACTGTTCGATGCGCACCGTGCGTACGGACGTCATGTTGATCTCGGTGTACTCCTTGCTCAGCAGACCGTGGGTCCAAACCAACTCACGCTCGTAGATCTCGAGCTGATCCATCAGCGTTGTTAGCCACCAGCGCAAGAGCTGGAAGCACCCGATCAGGAGCAGCCCGTAGCCTAGCCAACGGATCTGGAATTCTTCTGGCAATTGCACCGGTTGCGTCGGCTCTGGGAGGAAGGGGATAGCATCGGTCACCGCGATGACCACACCGAGCAGCACCAACATCCAAGCGATAAGGGCACCGAACGGGTGCGAGCGCCAGACTGACGGATTCGCCTTGTAAAGCAGCTCAGACATCGTATGGCTCCTTGGACCAAAAGGGGGACCGATAGCGCTCGAAACGCGAGCATCAGCGTCGTCCGATCCGTTCAGACTGATCAGTGCCGCCAGCTCTTCAGTGACACTGCTGCGGCGCACGCCTTATTGCGGGCTGATAGTATCAGCATAACGCCTCAAAACGGCAATCGACACCCGCTGTGTCGCTGGGAGAAGGTGTTCGATGAACCGCGATTCTGTAGCGAGTTGATGCCTCTCGCTGCCGGCGGTGACGCTAAAGGACTCAGCTACAGAAGGCCCTCAAGCCGGCGAGATCGAGCACGACCCCAGGCCCCTCGTGCTTGGATAGATCCCGATAACGATCGAGGCGGCTTGAGTCAGGGTCGGAACTGTAGCTGAAGCCAATGCAGGACCAAGGGGGTGGTGGCTGCATCCAACTGCCATCAGCGTTCCGCATGTGGCTCCGATCACTGCGAAAGTCTTGCAGATACGCTGCCCTGGGAATCAGCCGAAACAGCGGTTGCAGTGGCGTTGGCCAATCGTCGGCCTGCGGGAAGCTGCGATCCAGCCAGCTACTTGCCGCCACCGGGAGCGAAAGTCTCGAGTCCAGATCCCAGATGCGCCGCTCAGCATCGAGTCCGACGCAATGGTAGTCCCACCAAGCGACGCCATCGGCATCAGCAGCTCGCTGCTCGGCAATCGGGCACAGGCCGCAGGGACTGGCGATGAAGATCACCTGCTCCAGGCACACAGCGGGCGGCGGCTCGGCGCACAGCCACCAGATATTCTCTTCACAATAGAACGGCTGGTAGCGAAGCCGATCGGGCAATGCATCAGCCGACTTGCCGGGCAATTGATCATTCATGGAGGGGGATGCGGGTGCAATGCGCTACTCAGCGCTCAACCGGTGTTGCGCATGCCCGCCGCAATCGCGTTGATCGAGCGCAGCAACGGGTCCAGCCACTCTTTCCGGCTCTCTTCGCTCGGCTCGTTCCGATAGCGCTCGAGCAGGGTGATCTGGATATGATTCAAGGGGTCCAGATAACTATTGCGTCGTGCCAGCGAGAGCTGCAACTCGGGCGTCTCTTCCATCACCGCATGCAGGCCAGCCACATTCAGCACCTGGGTCAGGGTGCGCTGATACTCATCGGCAATCGCCCGATAGATCGCCTCGCCACGCGCCTGATCCGGCATCAACTGCGCGTATTCATGCGCGATTTGCATCTCGGCCTTGAACAGCGACATCTGGGTGTTGCTCAAGATAGCGCGGAAGAACGGCCATTCCTGATACATCCGCTGCAGCTTGGCCAGGCGTTCCAGATCGCCTTGGCGCCATTGCTCGATCGCGCTGCCGATGCCAAACCAGGCTGGCAGGGTATGCCGCGCCTGCGCCCAGCCGAAGACCCAGGGAATCGCGCGGATCGAACTCAGCGAGCGATCGGCCTTCTTCCGATGCGAGGGCCGCGAGCCGATGTTGAGCAGCGCGATCGCATCGACCGGAGTCGCCTCATAGAAATAGTCCAACAGTCCGGGCGTGTCGCAGATCAGACCGCGGTAATGCGCCTCGCCGAGCCGCGCTAGCTCTTCCATGATGCCGAGATAATCCTTGCGCGGCTTGATCGGCGGCTCGATCACGCAACGGCTTGCCTTCATCAGGCCGCTGATGCCCATGGTCAGCTCATAGAGCGCGGTCTCCGGGTTGGCGTAGCGGTAGGACAGCACCTCACCCTGCTCGGTGAACTTGATCTGACCGTGCACGGTGTCTTCCGGCTGCGACAGGATCGCCTCATGGGTCGGGCCGCCCCCACGACCGATGGTGCCGCCGCGACCATGGAACAGCCGGCACTTGACGCCCCGCCCCTCGGCCAGCGCGATGATCTTCTCTTGCGCCTCATACAGGTTCCAGGCCGAGGCCAGGATGCCGCCGTCCTTGCAGGAGTCCGAGTAGCCGAGCATCACCTCCTGCAGATTACCGGAGGCTTTGAGCAATGCCGCATAGGTCGGGTTGTCGAACAACGCCGACATCACCGCGTCGATCTTCGCCAGGTCCTCGATGGTCTCGAACAGCGGCGAGATGCGCAGATGGCAGAACCAACCGTCCGGGGTCTGTCCGGCGAGCCCGGCCAGGCGCGCCAGCAGCATCACCTCCATCACATGACTGGCGCTGTGGGTCATCGAGATCACGTAGGCGCCGAACACCTGCTCGCTGATCTCGGCGCGCATCCGCGCCATCGACTCGAAGACCTCCAGCGTCTCGCGGGTCTCAGGCGTTAGCGTGCCCTTGTCGATGTGGAACGGATGTGGATGGCCGATCGCCTCGGCCAGCGCCAGCAGCTTCTGCTCCTCGCTGAAGGCATGATAGAGCGGTGCGCCGGGCTGGCGCGCGAACAGCTCGATCACCGCCTCGGTGTGGCGCGTCGACTCCTGGCGCACATCCAGATGCACCAGATGGAAGCCAAAGGTCTCGACCAGGCGCAGCAGATCCTTCAACTCGCCATCGGCGGCATTGGCGTCGCCATGGCTGATCAGCGAGTCGCGGATCAGGTAGAGGTCATCGAGCAGCTCGCCCTCGTGCGCGTAGCCTTCGGGCAGGATCTCCGGGCTTTGGTCATCCTCGATGCGCGCTCGCACCCGCGCCAGCGTGGTCTCCAATCGATGCCGAACGATGAACAGCTTGCGCCGATAGGGCTCGTGGAAATAGCGCCGATGGGTCTGGCGCATGGTGTGCAGCCAGTAGTCCTCATCGTCATCCAGGGCGTCCAGAAACGGCGTCGAGGGCTGCACCAGCAGGCTCGAATGGCTGAGGATGCGGGTCAGCCGTCGCACCCGCCTGATGTACTCCTCAAGCACCAACTCGCAGTGCATGCGCACCGCCAGCTCGGTGGTCTCTGGCTTCACATAAGGATTGCCATCGCGATCACCGCCGATCCAAGAGCCGAAGCCAACGAAGCTCGGCACCAGCACACCGCTGTCGCTGCCGTACAGGCGGCGCACCGCCCGCTCTAGATTGCGATAGACCTGCGGCAAGGTCTCGAACAGGGACTCACGAAAGAAGTACAACCCTTGGCGCACCTCATCGGTCACCTGCGGCTTGTGCACCCGCACTTCATCGGTCTTCCAAAGCACCTGAATCTCGCTGAGGATCTGGCCCAGGCGATCCTGTTGCTCTTCTTCATTGAGCTTGTGCCGGTGCAGATCGAGGGCCGCCAGAAAGATGCGTCGATGGGTCTCCAGCGTCGTCCGCCGCTTGGCCTCGGTGGGGTGCGCGGTGAACACCGGCAGATAGGCCAACTCGTTCAATAATCGCTGCAGACCTGCCGCATCAACACCGTCTTCATGGAACTGGCGCAAGCTGTGATCGAACGAGCCGCGCCAGAGCCGACCGCCAGCGCTGACCAGTGAGCGCCGATGCAGATAGGCGTGCACATCCTCGACCAGATGCGCCAGGCTGAAATAGATGGTGTAGGCGCGGATCACCTCCGCGAGGGTCTGCGAGTCGAGCCCGTTGATACGCTTCATCAGCTTCGCGCGTAGCTCAGGGTCGTCCTCATCACGAAGCTTCAGAAAGCCCTCGCGTAAGCGCTCAACCACCACGAGCACGCGTTTACGGCTGTGCTCGCGTAGCACCTCGCCGAGCAAGCTAGCGAAAAGCGCGATGTCGCGCTCGGAACCGGACGGGGGCTGGGTGTCGTTCATCGCGATACGGCTTATTGACGGGGGATCTTATGGACGGGGAGCAGGGAGAGACCGATAGGCGCCTTCAATCGCAAGAGAACCTGAGAGGGGCCAGCGCTGCAATCTGGAGTCTAACCCGGTACCCCTGGGATGGGAAACCGACCCAAGCCGAATTCAGCGATCACAAACCGGCGATCGCCGGCCACTTGCTGAGGATCACCGGCCCCTTGCTGAGCACCCTGACCATCTGCGCCCTGGCCTAAGACGTCGCGCTCATCAGGCCATTTCAGTGTTGCCCCAAGGAGCCCAAAACTCAGCAGGCAAGGACTCAAAGACTTGTCGGCAGATACCCGTTACCTCTATGTTCTTAACGACTCTGTTCTTGATGATTCAGTTCGCAAGCCTTCCGCGCCATCACTACCGAGGACATTTCGATGCCTAAGCTAAGCCTGCCTAACCCTGCCTGCACCCCTGCCTGTACGCTTGCCGACACCCCTGCGTTCTCCTCTGCGCTGGTCTTGGCAGCTTGCCTCGTCGCCGGCACCGCCCAAGCTGAGATTCAATCAAAGCCTATCCGCTATGAAGACGAGGGGGTGCCGCTCACCGGGCATCTGTATTGGGACGACGCGATCGAGGGCAATCGCCCTGGCATCCTGGTGATCCATGAGTGGTGGGGACTCAACGATTACGCCAAGCAACGCGCACGCATGCTCGCCGAGTTGGGCTACATTGCCTTCGCAGCCGATATGTACGGCAAGGATCAAGTCACCGATCAGCCGGCACAGGCCCAGGAGTGGATGCAAGAAGTGACCGTCGATCCCGAGCTCTGGCGCCAGCGCGCTAATGCCGGACTGGCGCAATTGAAGGCCGCCGCAGATGTCGATGCAGACCAGATGGCCGCGATCGGCTACTGCTTCGGCGGTGGCACCGTCCTACAAATGGCTTACGGCGGCGCCGATCTCGCGGGCATCGTCAGCTTTCACGGCTCGTTTCCCGCCGCTCCTGAAGAGAGTATTGGCAAGATCAAGCCCGAAATCCTGATCCTGCACGGTCAGGCCGATAGCTTTGTCGCACCAGAGGTTGTCAGCAACTTCCAAGACAAGCTCGAAGAGGCCGGCGCCAATTGGGAGATGGACATCTATGGCGGCGCGCGCCACGGCTTCACCAATCCCAACGCCGGCGACTATGGCCTCGAGAACCTGCAGCATGATCCGCAGGCCGATGCGCGCTCTTGGCAGCGGATGCAGAGCTTCTTCGATGAGATCTTTTCCGACTAACGCGTTTGCCGACTATCGCCTTTTCGGAAAACCCGAGACCGAGTTGCCAATGTGATCAGGATATCCCTTTTGGCAGCTCGGGGTTGCTTTCGCACGAGAGATCCCATCTTGAGCTCTCTGCTTTAATCTGCGTCATCTGCGGTTAACAGGCTCTTTTTAGGACCACCCACGCGATCTTCCAGAACATTGAGCGCCGCTTGGACCATGTTCTCGGGCAGCGGTACATAGCCAAGCGCCTCGGCGTCTTGCTGACCATCGGTTAGTATCCAGCGCAGGAGAGCTTTCACCTCTGCGGTTTTGCTTTGGGTGTCGTAAGCTGTGCTTGCCAGTGCCCATGTGTAGGTGACAATCGGGTAGGAGCGCGCGCCCTTTGGATCGGGGATGGTGCGCGTCAGATCACTGGGCGGCGTATCGGTGCCGTCGGCCAATCCACGGCGCCCAGTCTCGACACTGGGTAGTACGAAACCGCCAGCCTCGTTTTCCAGCCAGGCGATCGACAGCCCAAGGCGCTGGGCAAACCCAGCCTCGACATAACCGATCGAGCCTTGGGTGATCTTGATCCGCTGCGCAACACCTTCGTTACCCGTGGCCTCCATGGCGCCTCCCGGCCAGTCGATGCGCTTGCCGACGCCAGGGCCGTTTGCCCAGTCGTCACTGATCGCGGCCAAGTGATGCGTGAAGGCAAAGGTCGTACCGCTAGAGTCACGGCGCCCGACAACCTGGATCAGCCGAGGCGGCAGCTTCATGCCAGGATTGGCGGCGGCAATCCGGGGATCATCCCAACGGAAGGCCTGGCCGAGGAAGATTTCGGTGTAAACATCGCGCGGCAGATTCAGCGGGCCCGGATAGTCTGGCAGGTTGTAGGCGATGGCGATCATGCCCCCGGTTACGGGTAATTGGACAAATTCACCCTCGGCCTGCTCAACCTCATCGGCATTTAAGGGTGCATCGGTGGTCCCAATATCAGCGCTGCCAGCGAGAAAACGCTCAATACCGGCACCGCTGCCGATCGAGTCATAGCTAAGACTGAGTGCGGTATGCTCGGCGCCGTAGACACTAAACCATTGATTGAAGATTGGCGCGGCAAATGAAGAGCCTGCAGCCAGGATGGTATTGTCTGGCACAGGTTGAGCCGGCTCAGTCGCTGTCACGCTCTGCTCGGCTTCGCACCCGCCTAGCATGATAGAGAGACTGACAATGACCGACAGACTAAAGGTTGCCAATGGGGTGGATCGATGCATGGATATCTCCGGAATACAGTCAGATCTCTGCAGATTTTTCTAGTCTACCGACTGAAGTCGTTTCTCCGGATGACGAAATCATGACCGAATCATGATGGCTTTGGATGCTGCAGCCTGTTCTTGTGCATTTTGGACACAGACTGTCAGCTGTTCGCGGCCTAGCCTGAGCGATGCCCGTCAACCTTTAGCGATGACGTCACAAAAAATTCATCATAGGAAGACTCCATACAGGCAAACTGGAGTGGCACGGAATCTCGGCGCAGAGCCGAGCTTTATGACCGTCATGCTTCAATCCCCAGTTTTGGGTCATTTGTCTTTAGGAGTCATTCATGACGCTTCAGCATGTTCTACGAACCATTGCACTGGCTGGCTGTCTCTCGATGCTTGCCTTTTCGCCCGCACTTAGCGCTAACACCAGCGTTAATGGCTCTGGTGCAAGTTTCCCGTTCCCACTCTATGCCAAGTGGGCAAAGGACTTTAGCCGTCAGAACAAGGGCATGCGTGTCCAGTACCAGGCCGTGGGCAGCGGCGCGGGCATTCGCGCCTTCATTGAGGAGACCGTCGATTTCGCGGCGAGCGATGCGGCCATGAATGACGAGGAGATCAGCAAGGTTCCCACCGATAAGGGCGTTGTTCTCCTACCGATGACGGCAGGTGAGGTGGTGCTCTCCTACAACCTCCCAGGAGACCCCGAACTGAAGCTACCGCGCGACGTTTTTATCGACATCTTTTTGGGCAAACTCGACGCCTGGTCAGACGAACGCATTGCTGCGGCTAACCCCGGTGTCAAGCTCCCAGACGACAAGATCACCGTGGTACGCCGCTCCGATTCTTCAGGCACCACCTATGTGTTCACCGGGCACCTCGCCGCGATCAGCGATGAGTTCAAGAACGAGGTTGGTCAAGGCAAGAGCGTGAACTGGCCGAAGAGCTTCGTGGGCGCACCCAAGAACGATGGTGTAACGGCGATGATCAAGCAGACCCCAGGGGCGATCGGCTACATCGAGTACGGCTATGCTGAGGCCACCCGTCAGCCGATGGCGACCCTAGAGAACAAGGCCGGCAACTTCGTCAAGCCAGGCAAAGACAGCGGCAAGGCCGCACTCGCCAGCGCTGAGTTCCCAGCCACTGATCTGCCGGGTTATCCGGGTACGCCAGACCTGCGCGTTTGGGTTGATGATCCTGGGGCTGAGCAAGCCTACCCTATCGCGACCTTTACCTGGA
The DNA here is from genome assembly GCF_034860625.1 of Lamprobacter sp. Taxonomy (NCBI): domain Bacteria; kingdom Pseudomonadati; phylum Pseudomonadota; class Gammaproteobacteria; order Chromatiales; family Chromatiaceae; genus Lamprobacter; species Lamprobacter sp. The sequence goes on along the minus strand of NZ_JAYESN010000017.1, from coordinate 14,535 downwards.
TGCTGATGTACCAGCATCAGGATGAGGAAAAGGCCGAGGTGCTGCGCAAGTTCATCGAATATGGTCTCAACGAAGGCCAACAAGACGCGACCAAGATGGGCTTTATCCCCCTGCCGGAGAACGTCAAGGCCAAGGTTGAAGAGGCCATGAAGCTAGTCGGCAGCGAGAAGCCATAGCATCCTAAGCCTTCAGGCTCCTCCGACCCAGCACTAGCGTCACCGATTCTGAGGCAGGCGCTTCATCATCTCGGGTAGCAACGCGTCATGCACCTGCGCTCGACGCTAGCTGCTGGGTACTGCAGTTCATCCGCTTTCTTCCTTATGACACATCGCCACCATCGGCGATCCTTAAGAACGGCACATTGGCTATGGCTTCCAATCCTTTCGCTCATGTGGTCACCAAGGTTAGCGGGCCACCGTCCGCCGTTGACTATGGGACCGACAAACTGCTTCGAGGTGTGGTTTGGGGTGCCGCTGCGGTCATCCTGTTGCTGACGGCCTACATCATCGTTGAACTGGGTCGACAGGCCTTCCCGGCAATGCTCGAGTTTGGCCCGGCATTTCTCTACAGCACTACCTGGGATGTTCAGGCGAAGCAATTCGGCATCCTGCCCGAGATCTGGGGGACGCTTTACAGCTCGCTGCTCGCCCTGTGCCTTGGCGGCATCCTGGGCGTGGCGATTGCCATCTTCCTGACCCAAGACTTTCTTGCCCCCCGCCTCTCGAGCGTCTTCCGCACCATCGTCGAGATGCTGGCCGCGATCCCATCGGTGGTGTATGGCCTCTGGGGCATCTATGTGCTGATTCCGCTGATCCGGCCTGGAGCCAACTGGCTTCATGACAGCCTCGGCTGGTTCCCCCTCTTCGGCACCTCGCTGAGTGGTCCGGGTATGGCGCCCGCAGCCTTGGTACTCGCGGTGATGATCCTGCCAACAGTGGCGGCGATCTCGGTCGATGCCTTTAGGCGGGTGCCTTACAAGGTCAAGGAGGCAGCCTATGGCATGGGTACTACACGTTGGGAAGCGATCCTAAAAGTGATGCTGCCGAGCGCATCAAGCGGCATTCTCGCCGCGCTGGTGCTTGGCTTTGGGCGCGCCCTTGGCGAGACCATGGCGCTGGCCATGCTCATCGGCAACTCCAATCAGATCAGCCTCTCGCTGTTTGCTCCGGCCAATACCTTGGCGTCACTGCTGGCCTCCAGCTTCCCGGAAGCCGGGCCGATCGAGGTCCAGGCGTTGATGTACGCAGCGCTGGCGTTGCTCGGCATCACCCTGTTGGTGAACATCCTCGGCCTCTGGATCATGAAGGCTGCTACGCGTAAGTTCGAGGGGAGATAGGCCATGACAGGCAACATCAGTGAGGCCATCCTAGAGCAGGATCTGGCGACCATGCCGCAGCTCAAGGGCTCGATGCTCGAGGGCCGTGGCCTAAAGAGCCGTATCTACACCTTCATCACCTGGCTACTCGCCGTTCTGGCGGCCTTGCCGCTATTCTCGGTGCTCTTCATGTTGATCGCCAAGGGTGGCGCGCGCATCAATTGGGAGACCCTGACCGAACTCCCGCCATCGGCTTTTGAATTTGGCGGCGGTATCGGTCCGGCGATCGTTGGCACCGCAGTCATGGTCGGCATCGGCGCGGCCATCAGTATCCCGATCGGCATTCTGGCCGCCATCTATCTGGCTGAGATCGATCCGCACAGCAAGCTGGCGCATACCTCGCGCTTTCTGGCCAAGGTGCTCACTGGCTTCCCGTCGATCCTTGCCGGCGTCTTCGTTTACGCCACCCTGGTGGTGGCGATGAAGAGCTATTCGGCCTGGGCCGGTGGAATTGCGTTGGCGGTGCTGATGCTACCGACGGTGATCCTGACCGCCGAGGAGGCCCTGAAGCAGGTACCGCAGAGGATGAAGGACGCCGCCTACGGCATGGGCTGCACCCGTGCGCAAGTGATTAGCAAGGTCACCCTGCCGACCGGCATCCCGGGCGTGATCACCGGGGTGCTGTTGGCGGTGGCTGGAGCAGCCGGCGAGTCGGCACCCTTGCTCTTCACGGCCCTGTTCAGCACCTACTACATCAACGGTTGGGAGGGCTTAGGCGAGCCCACCTCGTCACTCTCGATCCTCATCTACAACTTCTCGGGCATGCCCTACGACAACCAGATCGAGCTGGCCTGGACCGCCTCACTGGTGCTGGTCATGATCATTTTGGTGTTTAACATCCTGGCCCGCGTGCTCGGTCGCCAGAAGTACTGATTCCGCTCAACGAGGTCATTCAGAGATGAACGCGACTGCAGACGCCGTCACCAGCCCAGCTGCTGCCTGGTCGGTCGATCCCCAAAATACGGTCATGGACTGCCGCCTAGAGAAGATCTTCTATGGCGACTTCCTGGCCGTACGCAACAGCATCGTGCCGATCGAGAAGAACAAGATCACAGGATTTATTGGTCCATCAGGCTGCGGCAAGAGCACCGTTTTGCGCAGCCTGAACCGGATGAATGACTTGATTCCAGTGTTCCGCTTTGAAGGCAGCGTCACCTATCACGGTCAGGATATCTACGACAAATCGATCGATCCCGTATTGGTGCGGCGCTACATCGGCATGGTGTTCCAGCAACCGAACCCGTTCTCGATGAGCATCTACGATAACGTCGCCTTCGGCCTGCGCCTGAATCGCTTCAAGGGCGATATGGGCGAGCGAGTCGAAAAGGCCCTGCGCAGCGCCGCGCTCTGGACCGAGGTGAAAGACAAGCTCAAGAACAGCGGGCTCTCGCTCTCCGGGGGGCAGCAACAGCGCCTGTGCATCGCCCGCGCGGTGGCGACCGAACCGGACGTACTCTTGATGGACGAGCCCTGCTCAGCCCTTGATCCGATTGCGACGCGCCAAGTGGAGGAACTGATGCTCGAGCTCAAGGAGAACTACTCGCTGGCATTGGTCACGCATAACATGCAGCAGGCGACCCGTGTCGCCGATACCACGGCCTTCTTCTCGGTGGACATCTCTCAAGGCGGCCGAACCGGCTATCTGGTCGAGATGGGCGACACCCGGCAAGTGTTCGAAGATCCACAGGCGCAGTTGACCAAGGAATACGTGTCCGGCGAGTTCAGTTGACGCAGGCTCGCTTGTCTGCTGTGCCGCAAGACCTGCCAGTTCTGCTAGTCCTAGGAGAATGGACGATCCATGCCAAAGGCGAAACGGCTGAACCTAGATGCCATCGAGGCCTCGCTGCGGGCAGTACAATCGGATTTTGGGCGCATCAACGCGACGCTCGATACGCCTCGAGACCCCCTCAGCGATGAGGTGCTTGATCGGTTGTTGCTCGGCTACCAGTTGATCGATGCCTACATTGCCGATGGGGTAGACCTGTTCGCTCTCGGCAATTCGCCGTTATTGCTGGAGCTCAATATCCGCGTGCTCTGTGGTCATGATGTCGCGCTGCGCGCGGACTGCGCCTCGCAGATCAAAGCGACGCGGCAGCACTTCTACGCTAAGACCGACGGTGGGGTCGAGTCGTTCGTGAACTGGGTCAAGGGCCTGAACGGGACCCCAGTAAAACGCCGGGCAGCCAGTGCCTACATTCACATTCTGAGCCAACCACAGCTCTTTATGGAGGGTAATCACCGCACCGGAGCGCTGGTGATGAGTTGGATACTCGCGCATGCAGGAAAGCCGCCCTTCGTGCTCTCGGTGCACAACGCGAAGGCTTATTTTGACCCCTCTGCCCTCGTCAAGAGCTCACGCAAGCGCACGCTGCGCATGTTGCTGGAACGGCCAAAACTGGTGAAGCGATTCGCCGATCTTCTGCAGGATGAGGCAGGGCGGATGGCCCTCTGAAGGCAACGCGCTTCCGCGCTCTCCACACCCATCGGGGCTGACCCCTTAATTGCGGGCGCGTCGCGCCATGGCTCAAGCCCATATCAGGCGCTACAGCGCTCGCCCCAGCACCAAGGGACGAGAAACGATAAAGACGGGGTTATGCGGGCCAATCCCCCAAGTTCTGATATTGTCTAGTCCGATCTGCTAGTCCAACATCCTAGTCCGATATCCCAGTCGGCCTCGCAAAGATCTCGCATTTAGGCCGCTCGGAAGGAATAGACTTCGGGCCGCAATCGAGGCTAAGACCAAGCAAAAATCTTAGCTTCCTAACCGTTTCAGGCCTCGATGTTCATATCCTGTCCTGTCGCTTCCTACTTCTTGGCCCCTGCACCGGGACCCTTCGTCAAAAATCCACTTGCCCCCGATGAAACACTGGCTCTGGCTCTCCCTTGTCGTCATCCTCTTGGACCAAGCGACGAAATGGCTGGTCCTGGGCACCCTCAGCCCCTATCAAGTGCTCGAGGTGCTGCCCAACCTCAATCTAACCCTCATGTTCAATCGCGGCGCGGCATTCAGCTTCCTCGCTGACGCCGGTGGCTGGCAACGCTGGCTATTCGCTGGCTTCGCGCTGCTGGTCACCCTGGCGCTCGCCATCTGGCTGACGCGGCTGTCGCGCGGCGAGCGTTTGCTGGCCGCCGGTTTGGCCTTGATCATCGGGGGTGCCGTTGGCAATCTGATCGATCGCGTTGCCTTTGGCCATGTGGTGGACTTCATCCAGGTCTACCTGCCACTGATCCCACTAAACTTGTTCAATCCTTGGCCTGCCTTTAATGTTGCCGATAGCGCGATCAGTATCGGCGTCGTGCTCCTGTTGATCGAAACCCTGCGCAGCGGAAACCCGCAGCGCTGACAACCCAGAGCAAGCCTTGGCGGATGCACAAGAGCCCATGCCAATGCGATGTCGCCATCGCACCCGAGTCGCCCTTGCGTGTCTGCTCCCACATCATACAGATGCCTCGTCTAAAACACTGTCGAGCGCTGGCCAGTACGACAGGGCTCGGCCGCCAGACCCTCGATCCACCATGGAGATGAGATGAAGATCGCCATCCTGTCGCGCAATCCGAAACTGTACTCGACGCGTCGACTCGCCGAGGCGGCGCGCGAGCGAGGCCATGAGGCGCGCGTCATCGACGTGCTGCGCTGCTATATGAACATCACCTCGCATGCGCCCTCGATCCACTACAAGGGCGAAACGCTCACCGGCTTCGACGCGGTAATCCCGCGCATTGGCGCCTCGGTGACCTTCTACGGCACCGCCGTGCTGCGCCAGTTCGAGATGATGAATGTCTACCCCTTGAACGAATCGGTCGCGATCAGTCGCGCGCGCGATAAGCTGCGCTCGTTACAGCTGCTCTCGCGTCGCGGCATCGGCCTGCCGATCACCGGCTTCGCCCATACCCCTGACGATATCGAAGATCTGATCAAGATGGTCGGCGGCGCCCCGCTAGTCATCAAGCTCTTAGAAGGTACACAGGGTATCGGCGTCGTGCTGGCCGAGACGCGCCAGGCCGCCGAGAGCGTGATCGAGGCTTTTCTCGGCCTCAAGGCCAACATCCTAGTGCAGGAGTACATCCGCGAGGCCAAGGGCGCCGACATCCGCTGCTTCATCATCGGCGAGAAGGTCGTCGCCGCCATGCGCCGCCAAGCCAAGCCCGGCGAGTTCCGCTCCAATCTCCATCGCGGTGGTAGCGCCGACCTGATCCGTATCACGCCAGAGGAGCGCTCGACGGCGGTGCGTGCGGCAAGAATCATGGGCCTGAACGTCGCTGGCGTCGACATCCTGCGCTCCAATCACGGCCCGGTGGTGATGGAAGTCAACTCATCGCCGGGTCTCGAAGGCATCGAGTCCGCCACCGGCAAGGACATCGCCGGTCAGATGATCGCCTTTATCGAGAAGGATGCCGTTGCCGGCAAGACCCGCACGCGTGGCAAGGGCTAGTCGTAGCCAAAGCGGCATCCGCATCGGCGGGCAGCTAGTGCGCGCCGGTGAGCGCGCGCGCGTCGACCTGCCGCTGCCGATCCTGTTCACCCAGAACCCGGTGGTGCTGCCGGTGCATGTGCTGCACGGCCGGCGCCCAGGCCCACGGCTGTTCGTCACCGCGGCCGTGCATGGCGACGAGATCAATGGCATCGCCATCATCCGCCGGCTCTTGACCAGCACCGCATTGCGCTCGCTGCGCGGCACCCTGCTGGCGGTGCCGGTGGTCAATGTCTACGGCTTCGTGCGCCATTCCCGATACCTGCCGGATCGGCGTGATCTGAACCGCAGCTTCCCCGGCTCCGAGAGCGGATCGCTCGCCGGCCGACTCGCGGCGACGCTGATGAACGAGATTGTCATCGACAGCGATCTCGGCATCGATCTGCACACCGGCGCCGCGCATCGCGAAAACCTGCCGCAGATCCGCGCGCAGGTTGACGAGATCGGCGTCTCGGACCTGGCAAGAGCCTTTGGCGCGCCGGTCATCCTCGACGCCGATCTGCGCGATGGCTCACTGCGCGCCGCCGCTGCCGCGCTTGATGTGCCGGTGCTGCTCTATGAGGCCGGCGAGGCGTTGCGCTTTGATGAGTTGTCGATCCGCGCTGGCGTGCGCGGCGTCCTCGGCGTAATGCGCGAGCTGGGGATGATCCGCGACAGCGCCCGCCGTCCAGGCTCAGCGCACCCGCCGATGATTGCTCGCTCCAGCATCTGGGCGCGTGCCCACACCAGCGGCATGTTGCGCTTTGCCCGTCCGCTCGGCGCCTGGGTCGAGAAAGGCGAACAACTGGCGACCGTCGCCGATCCTTTCGGCAATGGCGAGGAACCGGTGACCGCGCCCGCCGCTGGTATCGTCATCGGCCGCATGAATCTGCCGCTGATCACCGAGGGCGAGGCGCTGTTTCATATCGCCCGCTTCAAGACCGATGCCGTCGCCGACGCGGTGGAGCATTTTCAGACCTTGCTCGAGCCCGATGACTCGCTGGAGGAGCCGATCGACTGACGCGCATCGGGGTTAGAAGCCGGGAACGACCTTGGTCGCCAGCCCAGTCTCCAGGGCTTCACTAAGCGAGATCCAATACATCTTGTTGTTTGGCACGGCGGCCGCCGCCAGCGCGATGCTGTCATCGATCCCCATCTCACGCAGATAGAGTGCTGCACTGACCACCGACAGCTGACCACCCTCATGACTGCTGAGATGCGCCGGCACCTTGCTCTGATGGATGCCCAGGCGCACATCGGCGGTCACATAGCGCTCGACGCCACCGGCTAACACATCCACACAGGCCGAGGTACAGAGCTCATTGACGCCGACCGGCAGGCCGTTCTCGCGCAGCCAGCGTCCAAGCCGCCGCGCCTCATAGAGCGAGCCGCCTGGGCTGTTGATGACCAAGCCAACGGCCCGCTCGGCACGCAGCCGCGCGATGACCTTGTCCGCGAAGCCATCGTTGATCTCACCATCGACCAGGAGCCAGGTTCGATCAACAGCACCTTGATCATCGAAACGCACCAACCCGGAGGAGGTCCCAGTCAGACTAGCCAAGTGGTCACAGGCACCGCGGGCAAGCTCAATCATCTCATCGCGCTGCGAGGGCCGAGCCGCCGCGATCCGGGCCAGGTAGTTAGCCCGTTCGATCATCTGCTCGACCTCGAATCCATAGCGATCGAGCGCAGCAATCACCACCGCATCGGTCGCGGAGCGATCCGCGTTTTGCACGACACGCAGCAGATGACAGGCGGCGATCTCGCTCAGGAGCTCGTCGGCATCAATCCCCTTTGGCAGCGGCTGTCGATCACCCGCCGGAATCGCGCAGCCGGCGAGCAGTAGCATCAGGCAACAGGCTAACCAAAGTACAGCCCAGTCGGCAGACCAAGGCCAGTGAACGAAGCGCAACGCCGAGACCCGCGAACAGTCCAGGCCCTGAGCCTGACGACTGCGCACGCCCCTAGTGCCTGACCGGGATGCCATTGGCTCGCAGCTGCGCCTTGACCGCTGCGATCGGCACCTCGCGGCGATGGAAGATCCCCGCCGCGAGTGCCGCCTCAGCCTCGGTGCGCTCGAAGACCTCCGAGAAGTGCGCGGGCTGACCGGCGCCACTCGAGGCGATCACCGGGATGCTCACTGCGGAGCGCACCGCATCGATCAGCTCCAAGTCGAACCCGCTCCCGGTGCCATCGCGGTCGATTGAGTTGAGCAGGATCTCGCCAGCGCCGAGCTGCTCGCACACCTGCGCGAGCTCGATCGCATCGACCTCTCGGCCTTCGCGACCGCCCTTGACGGTGCACTGGAACCAACAGTAACGCTCGCCGTTCGGACCTGGAGCCGTGGTCTCGATCACCTTGCGCTCGGTCTCGTCCGGCGACTGCACATAGACCCGCCGTGGATCAACCGAGATCACCACGGCCTGATTACCGTACTGCTGAGCAATCTGCTCGATCGCACTGCTGCCGTCGCCTCCCCCTGATGCCCGCACGGCCTCGACCGTATCCACCGCATCCGAACCGATCGAGATCTTATCCGCGCCGGAGCGGAAGTACTCCCCCGCCACATCGAGCGCCGTGTAGCTGTGCCCTTCGGCGTCCGTGAAGGCTCGGATACCGCCGCCGATGGTCAAGGGCACAAAGACGTTCTCGGAGGTCCGTCGCAGCACCTCGAGCATCGGCTGATCCGAGAGCGGAAAGTCGCGAAACGCCGTGATGTTGAGAAAGGTGATCTCATCGGCGCCCTCCTCATAGTAGCGACGAGCAAGCTCGACCGGCTTGCCAAGATTGCGCACCTCGCCACCGGACTCGCGGACATCGTACTGATCGCCCTTGGTGACGACGAGATCGCCGGCATCGTTGCTGCGCACATCCAGACAGGCAATGACCCGCTTCGCGAGCTGAGTAGGCGCCGCGGTGTCTTGATCGCGCGGCGCCGCGCGCGAGTCTAACCGCAGCGGTTGATCGAGTGCGCCACGCAGGAACCGCCCCAGCACCTCAAGCCCGGCCTGGCCGCTCTTTTCTGGATGGAATTGCATCGCCGCGACTCGTCCACGCTGTACCGCGCTGACGAAGGTCCCGCCATAGTCGGTCTCGGCCAACACCCAGCTTGCATTCTCCGCATTGGCTTCAGCCTGGTAGGAATGCACGAAGTAAAAGCGCTGCTGCTCCAAACCCGCGAGCAAGGCGCTGTCGCGCTGCAGCCGCAGTCCGTTCCAGCCCATGTGCGGCACCGCGAGGCGGCTCTCTGGGAAACGACGGACCCGCCCCGGGATCAGCCCCAGCCCTGGGATGCCCGGCGACTCCTCGCTGCCCTCGAAGAGACTTTGCAAGCCTAAACAGATGCCGAGAAAGGGTCGATCCGCCGCCAGATAGTCCTGTAGCGGCTTGCGGTAGCCAAGGGCATCGAGCCGCTGCATGGCCGTGCCAAAGGCGCCAACACCTGGAAAGATCAGGTATTCGGCGGCGAGGATGTCGGCTGGCCGGCGGATATCGGTCAGCTCGAAACCGAGCTTTGCGATGGCGTTGCGCAGGCTGCGCACATTTCCGGCGCCGTAGTCGAGGAGCGAGATCATGAGGATAAAACTGCCAAGCCAATCATGCGAAGGCGAAGTTTAGCAGCAGGCGGCCCGCTCAGATATCGATCCCCTCAGCCTCGACTACCCGCGCCAGTGCCGCCTCCATCGTGGCGCGAGCACGCGCCGTCGCGGCATGCAGGAAGGCATGGAGTGCGGCATCCTCAGCGTTGCGGTTCTCACATTCGCGGCTGTACTGCTCGAATGCAACCAGACTCGAGACCAGCTGCACCAGATGATGGGGACATTCGCAACGGACTGTGGGGGAAGAGGTCGCAATACGGGCCAAGCTCGCGTTGTCGTAGAGCCGGCGCGGGATTGGCGAGGCCAAATCCACCCCCTCGAGCAACACCTCAGGCGACGGCGACTGCTCGCTGCCATGCAAGGCCGCACACCAACGTGCCAGCTCGGCGACATCCACCGGCGCGCGCTTAGCCAGGATACGCTGGGCCTCGAGTCGCTCGACTGCCGCCCGCGGCGCAAAGCCATAGACCACGAGCCCTTGCGAGGCGCCGGATTCACTTAGCAGTTCAGTGATCTGCGCGATCCGGTCGAGTTGGATGGTTGGGCGCTCGAGCACGAGCAGATCGATCTTTAAGTCGCCAGCGGCATGGCGAAAGCGATGCTCGTCTTCAAAACTACCGACCAGCTCGACACCGTCGCCGAACGCGGCACCGCTTTCGCGCTGTCGGGCCAGTAAGGTAGGTAAGGTTGACCCCAGCACGGCCACGCGGCAGGGCGGCAGATCAGTCTCGGGGATTGGGGCCAGATTCAGCCCGCGCGAGCGTTCATGAAGCTGCGGCAGCGTAAGCGGCGCAACATGACTGATCGCATCACCGTTGTCGACTAACCGTTTGATCAGTGTTAAGCGGCCAACGTCTTCCGCCGAATACAGGCGAGTGCCTGCAGCTGATCGGATTGGCTCGACGACCGAGTATCGTCGTTCCCAGACACGCAGGGTATCGGGTGGAATACCCGTCAGACGCGCGACGGCCCCGATCCGATAGGTCTGAGCGGACAATGGATGTTCGGATTCTGTCAAGGCCAAGCCCTCTTTGAACAAGTTTTGTCTATATATAAACAGAATTTCATCATTGACAGCAGCATCACTAACGCCTAACTTCAGTTCAAAGCTTGTTCAATCAACCATTCCGACTTGATGGAGCAGGCTTCAGTAAGCTGTGACGACAGTCACGCTGGTCTTTGGGGACATGGTGTCGACGCTTCCCTCGACCAAGTTTTGTTCATGCCTATCTCGACAATACTCCGAACGAGCGACCTCCAAGGCTCGCCATCAACCACCCGGAACAGGAGATGCCTAGTGTTCTCATCCATGATCGCGACCCACCGCCTGCGCGGAGCCCAATGCATCCTTGCCATGGCTGGCGTTGTCCTGGCATCGACCAGCATCGCTGGTGTCCACCAAGGCGATGCCCACCAAAGCGCCTGCCTAAATACGCCCATGACTGCCAGTCAAACCGCCACTCAAGAGGTCACTCGACAGGTGCGGCTGCAGGGGGGACCAGGCCCTGGGCTGCTCGCCCTGGTGCGCTCTATCGCTCCTGTCCGGCCTGACTTACTGACCTCGGCACACCGGCCGCAGCACCTCGACCAGGCGACCCTGAATGATCAGGGGCCGCTCAGTGATCAAGCGCTGCGCGAGCGCATCGCCCGCTACCAACTGTCACCGACCCGCAAGCAACGGCATGCCGCACTGCCAAGCAACAGTGGCGCGCACTGCCCAGACTAAATCCAAGACCTGTTCCAGAACCGATCTCGCAGCTGCCGCAGCCAGAATGATCCGGGCGCCAGGCTGAGATAGACCATGAGTAAGATGGCGGCCTGGTACCAAAGCATCCCCATCCAGGCCGGCGTGATCCCGCTCTCAAGCCAGTTCTCGGCGAGACGCTGAAGATTGAAGAAGGCGAAGTAGGCTAGGAAGGCAAGCAGCATCCGACCCGTACCGCGTTGCCTTGGCGAAAGACTGGTGAGCGGAATCGCGATCAACGCGAGCACATAGATGGCAACCGGCGCTGAGAGCCGATGGCCAAGCTCAGCCCGGTCTAGCAACGAATCCGAACCGATCAGCTCACGGGTCGGTCGAGCAGCGCGTCGGCGGCGCTCGATATCGAGCTCGCGGTCTGGCCCAAGAAAGTAGGTGTAACGATCAAACTCGGCGAAGTCGTAGTCGGCTGTGCCTGGGATACCATCATAACGGCGCCCTTGTTCGAGCAGGATGCGCTGCTCACCGCTGCTGGCGTCACGCTGGTAGAGACCGCGCTCGCTGATGACCAAGCGCGGCCGTTCAGCGCGCCGATCCTGAATGAAGACCCCCTGAAAGCGATTCTGGTCATCGATGCTGGCGGCATAAAAGGTGATGTTGCCGTCGTCCTGTTGATAGAAGCGCCCGGCGCGCAGGCCCGCGACCTGCGTGGAAGGCTCTCCCTTGGCGCTTTCGATGATCTGCAGTTGCAGTGAAGCATAAGGTTGACCAAAGAGGGCAAACCAGCCGGTGATCACTGACAGTGGGAGCGCAAACAACAAAAACGCTCGATACAGTCGTATGGGGCCGAAACCGCAAGCACCGAAGGCGATGAGCTCGCTGTCGCGAGCAAGCCGGCCGAGGGTGACTAGGGCGGCGATAAAAAAAGCCGGCGGCAGCAGGCTGGACGTGTCGCGCAAGATCTGCAGACCCAGGTAGCGCAGCACGCCAGTATTGCTGAGCGCGCCAAGATTGACGTCCTCCAGGGTGCCCAGCAGGAGAATACTGACCATCACCATGAGCAGGGTCAGAATGATGGCCGAGAAAATCTTGGTGATCTCGGTGAGGAGATAGCGATCGGCAACGCTTAGCACGATGGGGTTGTGTTCGATCTGGCGCTGATGCTGCTCTGTGTGGAAGACGCCCAAGTGGCTGTCCGGGTCATTCGGGGCCCCCGATGATCATGGTGCCGGAGCCGGTGCGAGCCCTCAGGCTGGGCTGATACATGGCGTCGACTTCGGCGGCTGGATGCACGAAGGTGCCGGGAGAGATGGCGCGGAGGATGTAGGCAAGTTGGAAGCTTGAGGGATCGTTGCGCTGGTGTTCGACAGCGGCGACGAAGCGGTCGCTGCCAAAGGCGACATGGGCCGGCTCGGTGACCAGGTTGAGCCAGGGTAGGCCTTCGATGGAGCCAGAACGCAGCAGATGCGGGTTGTCGATCTCGAGGCCAGCGGGCAGCGGATCGTTGATGATGAGGCGGGCGGCGCGGCGTTGGTCGGCGCTGACCGTGATCAGGGCAACGAGTCGATCGCCTTGCCTCAACTGAGCCGGATCGACGCGGCGACCCTCGAGGTCATAGTAGCTGCGCTCGATGCTGTAGCCATTGCCGCCAGCCGGCGCTGGCACTGCGGGGATACCGGTGCGGCTGAGCATCGCGGTAAGCGGGCGATCGCCAGCGTTGGCAATCGCCAGCGCGGGTCCGGCGTCGGCCTCCGCATCGGTTGCCTGGGCGGGCTCAGAACCCAGGTCGGTGAACCGACCACGGCGAAAGAAGGCGCCATCCTGGGGTCGGCCGTTGACACTGAGGCGGGGCTTGGCGGCGCCTTCCATCAGGGCATGGGCAGCGAGGAGCATCCAGGCTTGGTCTTGGGTGCTGGGATAATCCGTGTCGGCCCAGAGGCGCTCGAGCTGGCTGCCGAGGGCGCTGATGTCGATGGCGTTGCCGCCGGCCTCGGCGGCGAGGCTGAGCAGGGCGGCGCCGTCGCGCAGGTGAGAGCCGAAATCGGCGCGCCAGCTCGTGCTGGCGGGCTGCTGCTCCCAGAGCGTCTGGGCTGAGCGGAGTGCGGTGGCTGAGCGCTCGGTCTCGCCGAAGAGCGCGAGGGCGGCGCCGAGCTGGGCGCGTGCCATGGGTGTGGCGAAGGCGTCGAGCTTGGTCTCGAGGTAGTAGCGCAGATCGCCGACTGGAATGCGGGCGTTGCGGGCCAGCACATAGAGGGCGTAGGCAATGCCTTCGCCGCCGTCGTTGAAGTCCGAGGCATAGCTGAGCTGGTTGCTCAGGTTGTCGAGTGCGTTGTTGAAGGCTGTGGACTGGACCTGATGCCCTTGTTCGCGAGCACGGGTCAGGAAGTCGGTGACATAGGCGTCGAGCCAGAGGTCGCCCGGGCCCGGCTGCCAGAGCCCGAAACCTCCGGTCGAGGACTGATGGGCGAGGATCTCGGCAATCGCTTTTCGGATACGGGCGGGCACACCGGCATCGCCGGTGTCAGCAGGCAGGCTAGCGCTGGCATCGGCATCGCCTGCGTCAGTAGGCAAGCTAGCGCTGGCGCTGGCACCGTCGGCGTCAGTAGGCAGGCTAGCGCTGGCATCGGCATCAGGTCTAAGCGCAGATTGGAGCGCAGCGCCGTCTGCGGTGAGGCCAGCGCTGGAGGCGATCTGATCCAGGTAGAGCAGCGGCAGTGCGCGGCTGGTCAGCTGTTCGACGCAGCCGAACGGATATTGGTCCAGCGTCCAGAGCAGGCCGGCCACATCGAGTGCGCCGGCACCGCTGATCGACAACGACCAGGAGGCGCTGCCGGGCAGCAGGCCGCTGTCCGCGGACAAGAGGGTCTGGAACTGCAATGGTGGCGCCCCGGGCTCAAGCGCGATGGACTGAGTGCGCGCCACCGCGGGCTCGAGGTTACGAACGCCGAACAGCAGCTGTTTCGTCAGCTCTTCGCCGGTGGAGGTGACCAGGCGGATCAGGAGCTCGTTGTCGCTCGGGGCCGGGGCTTCGCGACGGGCCTCGAGCGCAAAGCTGAGTTGAGCACGACCCTGCTCGGGGATCTCGAGCAGCATCGGCGTGCCGTCGTTCTCGACCCGCAAGGCATGGCCATTGCTGGTCAGCGAGACCTCGATCGGCCCTGCCGGACCCTCGACATGGGCCAGCTCGAGCAGGATGCGCGAACGGTCACCAGGCGCGAGGAAGCGCGGCATCGCGGCGCTGATGACGATCGGATCACGCACCAGCACATCGGCAGCGGCCTGGCCGATGCCGGTAGCGGACCAGGCCATGGCCATCAGCCGCACCTGGCCATTGAAGTCGGGCAGATCGAAGCTGGCCTCGGCGCGCCCATCGGCGCCCAGCCGCAGCGGCTCGGTCTGGAAGGCGACCAG
>NZ_JAYESN010000016.1:0-64016 GCF_034860625.1 Lamprobacter sp. | reverse complement strand
TCGGGGCCAACCGGATGACACCCTGGCTGCTGCTCCTTGCTTGGGGTTGGCCGTTGCTCTTGGCATGGCCGACGGCATTCCAAGGTGGCCGTTGGCAGTCAGCCGCACGAGTTAGCTGCCACAGCGCCCCATTGGGCACTCACCCAGGCACGCATATGGGCACCCACATGGGCAACCGCCCGGCAACCGTGCGCTGGCGCTGGATCTTGCCGATGCTCGGCCCGCTGCCAGCCTTGGTCGCCGCCCTGACCCTGAGCGTTGGCACCCGGCTGGAACTGCCCTGGCTGTTCCTTGGCACCGCCCTTGGGCTCGATGCCACCGCGCAGGTCTATCTGCTGTTCACGGCCATCCTCTGGCTCGCCGCCGGCATCTACGCCGCCTTCGCCTTTCGCGGCACGCCCAATGCCGGACGCTTCCACGCCGTTTTTCTGCTCACCATGGCCGGTAACTTCTGGCTCATCGTCGGCCAGGATCTGTTCAGCTTCTATGCCGGCTTTGCCATGATGGGCCTCGCCGCCTATGGGCTGGTGGTCCACGACGGCAGCCCTCTCGCACTGCGCGCCGGCAAGGTCTACCTGGTGATGGCGCTGCTCGGCGAGGTGAGCCTGTTTGCCGCGCTGGTGATGATTGCCCAGCAGACCGGCACGACCGAGCCCTCGCCCGAGGATCTGACCCAGCTCACTGGCCTGCCCATCGCGCTCGCACTGGTCGGGCTTGGCGTCAAGGCCGGGCTGGTGCCACTGCATCTCTGGCTGCCCCTGGCGCATCCTGCCGCCCCGGTGCCGGCGAGCGCGGTGCTCAGCGGCGCGATGATCAAGGTCGCCATCCTCGGCTGGCTGCGCTTCTTGCCGGTTGGCGCCATCGCCTTGCCCGAGTGGGGTGGGCTGTTAGCTGCCGGCGGTGTGCTCACGCTGTTCTATGCACTCCCGATTGGCGTCGTGCAATCAGACCCCAAGGCCATCCTGGCCTACTCCAGCATCAGCAAGATGGGTCTGCTGATGCTCTGTCTGGGGCTGGTGCTGATGGAGCCTGGCTTGGCGCCGGTCGGTGTCGCTGCCATCAGCCTCTACGCCGCGCAGCACGGGCTGGCGAAGGGCGGCCTGTTCCTCGGCGTTGGGCTGCGCAAGCAAGCACCAGGGCAACCTGGCTTCATCCAGCCACTGGTGCTCGGCGGATTGTTCATCCTTGCGTTGGCCTTGGCTGGTGCGCCCTTCACCAGCGGCGCGGTTGCAAAGTATGCCTTGAAGCCCGTGTTAGCAGGCGCTGAATGGCCCTGGGTAGCGGCTGCAGTCACCGTTGCCACCTTGGGCACCACGTTGCTCATGGCGCGCTTCATTTGGGTGATGAGCCGAGGCAGCAAACACCACCCGCAGCCGGGGCTACTCTGGCCTGGCATCGCCTGGTCGCTGTTGCTCGCGTTGGTGATCCTATTCCCATTCGCCCTCGGCAAGCCCGCAAGCTGGCTCAGCGATTGGCTGACCGTCATGTTGGGCATCGGCCTCGCTGGGCTGATCGCGATCGGCGCCTGGCGCCATCCGGCCTGGCTGTCGCCGGTGATCGGACTCATCCCTGCCGGTGACCTCCTCGTGCTGGCGCGCCCTGTGGGTCGGCTTGCAGTGGCTTTCTGGCAGCGGCTCTGGCGACCGACCAGCGCCTTACAGGACCGCATCAGCCAGGCCGCGATCGGCGGATTTGAGCGCGTCCTCAGGCGCTCCGAGGTCGATCGAGAGGCCACCCTGCGCCACTGGCCGGTCGCCGGTGGACTTTGGATCGGCATCATCGCGATGATGTTGCTTGCGCTCTTTGCGCAGAGTCCAGGGTCGTCGGCATCAGAGGCTAATGCCGAGTCCGACGATCGGCCCTCGCGCCCTGATCTGGGGCCTCAGCCCGCGTCAAAGCCGAGCGCGTAAATGGTAAAACCGCAGATAACGCAGATGCGCGCAGATTCAATACTTGAGGCCCGCTCTTATCCTCCGAGGCGTCGCCTGACCACCTCATAGAGGCAGATACCGGCTGTGACCGAAACGTTAAGGCTCTCGACCCGACCGCGCATGGGTAAGGAGGCCAGCAGATCGCAGCGCTCCTGCGTCAGCCGACGCAGGCCAGTGCCCTCACTGCCAAGCACCAAGGCCGTTGGACCGGAGAGGTCGGTCTCAAACAGCGTTGCCGGGGCTGCATCCGCTAGCCCAACCAGCCAGAGGCCGCGCGCCTTCAGCGACTCGAGTGTGCGCGCCAGGTTGGTAACCTGGACAAAGGGCACCGAGTCGGCCGCGCCACTCGCGACCTTGACCGCCACGGGCGTCAGCCCAACCGCCTTGTCCTTGGGTGCGATCACTGCGGTCGCACCGGCGCCATCGGCACTGCGCAGGCAGGCGCCCAGGTTATGCGGATCGGTCACGCCATCGAGCACCAACAGCAGCGGTGGCTGCTCGGCGGCATCCAGCAGGCGCTCTAACTCATGCTCGGTGCGCGCCGCCGGCATCCGCACCCAAGCGAGCACGCCCTGGTGGTTACCGCCATCCGACGCTTGGTCCAGTTCATCGCGCGTCGCCTGGCGAACGACGACACGGGCCTCGCGCGCCAGTGCGGCCAATTCCGCGAGGCGACGATCACGCCGGGTCCGCTCCAGCCACAGCTCCAGAACACCATCGGAACCGAACTTGAGCGCACTGCGAACGCTGTTGATGCCGATGGTTGCAGCGGTATTAGAGGGGCTGCTCATCCTATGAGCCGCAGATAGCACCGATGCATACAGATTAAGCGATGATAAAACAAGGCTTTATATGGTCTAGCCATTAGTAAGGACAGCCAGTCCATTGCTCAAGCCGTCGGCTTCTTGCGCCGCCGCGAGCGCGAGCGTCGCTTCGGTGCGGCTTCGACAATCGGCTTGGCCAACACGAAGTCGATCTTGCGGTCTTCGAGATTCACCGCCGCAACCTTGACCCGAAGCCGATCACCTAGCCGATAGACCTGGCCCGTACGCTCGCCGGTCAGCCGATGCCCAACCGGATCGAAGTGATAGTAGTCGTTATCGAGGGCGGTGATGTGTACCAGCCCATCGACATAGACCCCATCCAGCTCAACGAACAGGCCGAAGCCCTGGACGCTGGTAATGGTGCCATCAAACTCCTCGCCCAGCTTGTCGCGCATGAACTCGCACTTGAGCCAATGCTCGACGTCACGGGTGGCCTCATCGGCGCGTCGCTCGGTGCCCGAGCAATGCTCGCCAACCTGCTGCAGCTCTGGTTTCGAGTAGTCGAGATCGGCCGCCGTGCCACCGGCGAGGATGTGTTTGATGATGCGGTGGACGATCAGATCCGGATAGCGGCGGATCGGCGAGGTGAAATGGGTATAGGCATCGTAAGCCAGCCCAAAATGGCCAACATTATCCGAGCTATACATCGCCTGCTGCATCGAGCGCAGCAGCACCGTTTGGATCAGATGGAAGTCTGGCCGACCGCGCACCGCATCGAGCAGAGTGCCGTAGTCCTTGGCCGTCGGCTTATTGCCGCCCGGCAGGTTCAGGCCCAGTTCGGCCAGGAAGTCGCGGAGATCAGAGAGCTTCTCTTCCTTGGGTGTTTCATGGATGCGATAGAGCGCTGGCATCTTCTTGCGCTGGAACAGCCGTGCCGCAGCCACATTCGCGGCCAGCATGCATTCCTCGATGATGCGATGAGCATCATTGCGCACCCTTGGCTCGATGCCCGAGATCCGCCCGCCCTCATCGATGATGAACTGGGCCTCGACGGTATCGAAGTCGATCGCGCCGCGCGCGGCACGGGCGTCGAGTAGCGCCTGATAGAGCGCATAGAGCTCATGCAGATGCGGCAGAATCTCGGCGTACTGCTCACTCAACTCGACAGTCTCTTCGACCAGCATAGCGGCGACCTGATCGTAGGTCAGACGCGCCTGCGAGCGCATCACCGCCTCGAAGAAGCGCGTCCGCGTCACCTTGCCCTCACGGCTGATATACAGCTCGCAAGCCATGCAGAGCCGGTCAACCTTGGGGTTTAGCGAGCAGAGCCCGTTCGAGAGCACCTCCGGCAGCATCGGAATCACCCGATCCGGGAAGTAGACCGAGTTGCCGCGCTCGAAGCCCTCCTGATCCAAAGCACTATCGGGCGTGACATAAGCCGAGACATCGGCGATGCAGACCAGTAGCTTCCAGCCCTTCGGCTTGCGCTCGCAGTAGACGGCGTCATCGAAGTCACGCGCATCGGCGCCGTCGATGGTCACCAGCGGCAGATTGCGTAGATCGGTGCGGCCAGCCTTCACTACCTCGGGAACCTCGTCACCGAAGGCCGTGATGGCCTGCTCGACCTCTGGCGGCCAATGGACCGGAAGATCATGCGCGCGGATTGCGATATCGGTCTCCATGCCGGCGGCCATGTGCTCGCCTAGCACCTCGGCGACGCGACCGATCGGCTGGGTGCGCTTGGTCGGCTGATCGGTGATCTCGGCGACCACGATCTGGCCCTGCTCGGCGCCGCCGAGGCGATCGCTCGGGATGATCACATCATGGGTCAGGCGCTTATTGTCGGGCACCACGAAGCCGACGCCGCTCTCTGAATTCAGCCGGCCAACGACGCTCTTAGTATTACGCTCAAGGATCTCGACCACCGCCCCTTCGAGCCGGCCACGCCGATCCTTGCCGGTAACCCGCGCCACAATCCGATCACCATGAAAGACAGCACGCATCTCCTTCGGGTAGAGATAGAGATCGTCACCGCCATCGTCCGGCTTGACGAAGCCGAAGCCATCTGGATGGCCGATCACCCGACCGGCGATCAGATCCCGCTTGTTGACCAGGCAGAAGGCCTCGCGGCGGTTCCGAAGCAGTTGGCCATCGCGCACCATCGCCCCGAGCCGCCGCCCGAGCGCAACCAGATCCTCCTCAGCCGTCAGCCCGAGCAGCGCTGCGGCCTCGTCGAAGCCAAGCGGGGCGCCATGCTCCGTGAATTTTTCGAGGATGAACTCCCGACTAGGAATGGGATTGTCGTACTTCTTCGCTTCCCGTTGCCGATGCGGATCGAGATCCCGGGCGGTTTGAGCTTTTTTTCGTCGTGCCACGCTGTACTCTTGCTGCGTCCAATGATTTCGCTAGTCTACCGTTGACAAGCCCCTGCTGTCTCACTAAGCTTGCGGGCTTGTCGTGGTTGCAGCCATCGACATCCCACCTAGCCGAGGTGGCGGAATTGGTAGACGCGCATGGTTCAGGTCCATGTCTGGGAAACCAGGTGGAGGTTCAAGTCCTCTCCTCGGCACCATCTTTGTAGGCTAATCAGCCTGTTAGAATCTTCTTGGCGTCATCACGTCGTCATCCTTGCCCGATCAGCGTTCGCCCATGCCCGAACCGCTGGCGACCAGAAGGCCGCCATGCGGCGAATGAGCCTATCTGACGCTTGAGGATCTCAAGTGGCTGG
Organism: Lamprobacter sp.; assembly: GCF_034860625.1. Taxonomy (NCBI): domain Bacteria; kingdom Pseudomonadati; phylum Pseudomonadota; class Gammaproteobacteria; order Chromatiales; family Chromatiaceae; genus Lamprobacter; species Lamprobacter sp. The sequence continues at coordinate 58,593 of NZ_JAYESN010000016.1, read as the reverse complement.
AGGGCGAGGTGCTGGCGGTGCTCGCCGGCCAGCTGCACGCGCCGCCGCGCTGCGGCATAATCGCGCCACCATCACCGGTCATGGAACCCTGGCATGCGTTGGAACCGCGCCACGACAGTGATCATCCTGGTCTATCTGGCCTTCGGCAGCCTGTGGATCATCTTCTCCGACTGGCTGCTCGGCCTATTCGCCCAGAATACCGCGCAGCTGGTGCAGTGGCAGCAGTACAAGGGCATCGCCTTTGTCGTCGCCACCGCGCTGCTGCTCTCCGGCATGTTGTCGGTCCGCCAGCGCCAGCTCCAGCGCAGCGAGGCGCGCTTCCTGGCCACCTTCGAGCAGGCGGCGATGGGCATTGCAGAGGTCGCGACGGACGGACGCTGGCTGCGAGTCAACCAGAAGCTCTGCGCCATCCTGGGCTATTCCGCCGCCGAGCTGATGGGGCGCCGGTTCCAGGATCTCACGCATCCCGACGATCAGGACGCGGAGCGGGCTTTGGTGCGGGCTATCCTCGACGGCGAATGCGACAATGCCGCGTTGGAAAAGCGCTACCAATGCAAGGATGGTCAGGTGCTCTGGGTCTATCTCACCTTGGCGTTGGTGCGTGACGAGCGCGGTCGGCCCGACTATTTCATCGCCGTCATCAAGGATATCGATGTCCGCAAGCAGGCCGAAACCGCCCTGCTCGAAAGCGAGGCCCGGCAGCGGCTGTTCATTCAGCACGCCCCGGCGGCACTGGCGATGTTCGATACCGAGCTGCGCTTCATGCTGGTCAGCGACCGCTGGCTGAAGGACTATGCGCTGTCCCGACAAGATCTCACCGGCCGCGGTCATTACGAGGTCTTTCCCGAGATCCCGCAACGCTGGCGCGAGATCCATCAACGCGCCCTGCGCGGCGAGGTGCTGCGCGCAGAGAGCGATTGTTTCATCCGCCCCGATGGCCGCACCCAGTGGCAACGCTGGGAGGTGCGGCCCTGGTATCGGGCCGATGCGTCGATTGGCGGTATCGTCATCTTCACCGAGGACATCACGCGGCAGAAAGAGGCGGAGCGCGAGATGCGCATCGCCGCCACCGCCTTCGAGACCCGACAAGCGATGGTCGTCACCGATGCGGCGCAACGCATCCTGCGCGTCAATCGCGCCTTCCGCGAGACCACCGGTTACCGCCAGGACGAGGTCATTGGACAGACGCCCGCCTTACTGAAGTCGGGGCGCCATGGTGCCGCCTTCTATCGCGAGCTGTGGAAGGATCTCAACCAGCACGGGCAATGGCAAGGCGAGATCTGGAACCGGCGCAAGAACGGTCAGATCTATCCAGGATGGTTGCACATCTCCGTGGTCACCGACGAGGAAGGCCGCGTCAGCCATTATGTCGGCGCCTTTGAGGATCTCTCTCGGCACAAGCAGGCCGAGGCCCAGATTCACAGCCTCTCCTACTTCGATGTACTGACCAAGCTGCCCAATCGCCGACTCTTCATCGACCGTTTGCAACAGGCCTTGCGCACCAGCGACTGGTCGCGGCATCACGGCGCGGTGTTCTTCATCGACCTCGACGACTTCAGCGCGCTGAACGACACCCAAGGCCATGACGTCGGCGATAAGGTCTTGATCGAGATCGCTCGCAATCTGGTCGCCGCGGTCGCTGGTGACGATACCGTCGCCCGTCTCGGCAGCGATGAATTCGTCGTCATCATCGAAAACCTCGACACCCAGGCCGAGGCCTCGCTGCTGCAAGCGAAGCACACCGGCGAGCGCCTGCTGGCCGCGATCCGCCAGCCGCTTCAGATCGATGGTAGCGAGTATGTCATCACCGCCAGCATGGGCGTCAGCCTCTTTGATGGCGCCACCGACTCCGTCACCGCGCTGCTCAAGCGTGCCGATGCGGCCATGCTGCAGGTGAGAAAGATCGGTCGCGATTGCCTGCACTTCTTCGATCAGGGCATGCAGCAGGCCTTGGAGCATCGGGTCGAGCTCGAGGCCCTGCTGCGTAAGGCCATCCCCGAGCAGTTGCGGCTGCATTTTCAGCCGCTGGTCGATCGCCAAGGCCAAGCGGTCGGCGCCGAGGTCTTGGTGCGCTGGCAAGATCCGAGCAAGGGCCTGATCTCCCCCGGCGATTTCATCCCCTTGGCGGAAGAGTCGGGCTTGATCCTGCCGATGGGCCAGTGGATCTTGCACAGCGCCTGCGAGCAGTTGGCGCGCTGGCGGCATGATCCGCGGCTGAAACAGCTCAGTCTGTCGGTCAACGTCAGTCCGAAACAGTTTCAGCAGGCGAATTTCATCGAACGAGTCGCCGAGGCGCTGGACTGTGCGCAGGCCGATCCCAATCTGCTCAAGCTCGAGATCACCGAAAGCCTGCTGTTCGATGACCTCGATCGGGTCACCGAGACCATGCGGCGGTTGAAGACGCTGGGGATCAGGTTCTCGCTGGATGATTTCGGCACCGGCTTCTCGTCGCTGTCGTACCTGAAGCAGTTGCCGGTGGATGAGCTGAAGATCGATCAGTCGTTCGTGCGCGATCTGGAGTCGGATCACAGCAATGTCGCCATCGTGCGCACCATCGTCACGCTCGGACAAAGCCTGGGGCTTGCCGTCATCGCCGAGGGCGTCGAGACCGAGACCGCGCGCGAGCGCCTCGCCGCCCTCGGCTGCGATCGGTACCAGGGATACTATTTCGCCCGGCCGATGCCGATCGAGGAGTTCGAACGCGCACTCGCTGCAGGGCGCTGTGTCTGGCAAGGTGGGGCGTTGTGAATCGCGCTGAACTGAAGGCGCTCAAGTGCCGACCGAAGCGTCTACGCGCGGTGTCCTTCAAGCCGCTGCGCCGGCGGCAGTTGCCAAAGCCCCTGCAGCAGCTCGGAGGCCCCAGGTTAAGCCACAGCGGCCTACTCGAAGTGGCTGATGATCTCTGCGTGTTGTTCCTGGTTCGCTCGGGCGAGACGCGAGTGCGCCGCGCATTCTTTGGCTATCTGTTTCAGCAAACGCAGCGTGGTCTGTTGCCGCTGCTGATCTTGCACTACCATCCGAGTCACAAGGGTGTGCATGTGTTGGTGAACTGCAAGACAACCAGGGATTACACCGAGCGCCAGCTACCCGGAGCGCCAGAACTAGCGTTACACGCACCAACCGCCTTGGACCCGGAGAACCAGCAAGATCGCAACCAACTGATCTCGCTGTTTTGTGAGCGCTGCGGCATCCGTATCGCGCCTGACGACGAGCAACTGTTATGAACCTGCAAACGCTTTGCCGTGAATTTTCATGGGTAGGCCCGGCTGTGGACGCGGATGGCCACATCGTCACGCCTTGGCGTTATGACGACGGTGATCGTGTGGTGGTCTTCGTGAGCCGCGAATCGGATCGCTGGTGGCGATTGGATGACAACGGTGAGGCGTTGTTTCGGCTTGCAGCCGCTGGCGTTGATCCAGAGAGCACGCGCTTACAGGCGCGCTTGGCGGTACTGCCACAACTGCTTGGGGTGCGGGTTGATGAAGATGGCGAGCAGCTCGTTGCGTTCGCTGATGACGCCAACCTCGAGGCCGGCGTGCTGGCCGTTGCCGAAGCAGCGGCTCAACTCCAGGGTTTGGCGATTGAGCCAAGGTCGCGTGTGGCCTCTGTGTTTCGTGAACAGGTGGTTGCGCTCATCGAGGCCGTCGCGCGCGACGCTCAGATCGAGACACACCGCAATGTGCCCGCCGATGAGAGCCAATCTATCTTGGCTGACCTGTATCTCTGCAGCAAGACCCCGATTGCCGTATTTGCGGCTACCAGCGCGCACCGATTGATGGAAGCACAAATGACCTGGCTCGACGCTCAGCGCCGTGCCGTGCCGCTCTATGTGCTCGCCACCGTTGAGTCCGCGCGCGCCGTTGGGATCAGCCAATACACGCGCGCCAACTACTACACTGACAAGACGGTTGAGTTCACCGAGCCGGGCGCCCTAAAAGGACTGATTGCGACGCAGATGCTGCACTAGCCGGTCAAGGATCGTTTCACGAACCAGGCGTTGAACCGGCATAACGATTTGATTGATTTGATCGATCGCCCCTAATATCGTTGCAAGAATCGTTGCAGGGTTAGCGCCGGTCTACGACATGCTGCCGATCAGGCACGCCCCTCACTGATCGCGCCGCTCGACCGTCTCGGGATCGACGGTGATGGGGCGATAGATCTCGACGCGGTCGCCATCGCTGACCGGGGTGTCGAGCTTGCTGAGCTTACCGAAGATGCCGACGCGCTGGATGTCGAGGTCGATATCCGGGTACTGACGCAGCAGGCCGGAGTGCTCGATCGCCTCGCGCAGCGTGCTGCCGTCCGGGACATCAAGCCGAAGCCAGGTGCGTTTAAACTTGTCTGCGTAGGCGACACCGATGTGCATGGGTTCATCTGCTCCTTATCAGCGGTTCTCGCAAAAATACGGCCGAATTTTTCAGCAGGTTAGTGTTCACCGGGAATTGCTGGCTCCATGAAAACAGGCTCAGCGCGAGGCGGCCGAGGTCTTGGCGGCGCCGCGCCCTATTGGCAGCCGGAAGCGCTTGAGCAAGCGCTGCCCGGCGAGCAGAAAGCCAAGCGCGAGGAAGCCGCCGGGCGGCAGGATCATCAGCAGGAAGCCGCGATAGTCCGGAATCAGCGTCATCTCCAAGAAGCCCATCGTCTCGCCGAGCAACAAGGAAGCATTGGCGAACAGGGTGCCGGAGCCGATGATCTCGCGCAGCGCGCCGAGCGTCATCAGCACGAGCGTGAAGCCGATGCCCATCATCAGGCCGTCGAACACCGCCGGCGCGACCCGATTGCGCGAGGCGAAGGATTCGGCGCGACCGAGAATCGCGCAGTTGGTGACGATCAGCGGAATGAACAGCCCGAGCACCTTGTGCAGATCGTGCAGCCAGGCGTTCATCGCCAGATCGACCAGGGTCACCAGGGTGGCGATGATGAGCACGAACACCGGAATGCGCACCTGCGGCGTGATCAGTCCGCGCAGACTCGACACCAGCAGCCCGGAGGCTACCATCACCACCAGCGAGGCAAGCCCGAGCCCGAGGCCATTGGTGGCGGTGCCGGTGACCGCCAGCAGTGGGCAGAGCGCGAGCATCTGCGCCAGCACCACATTGTTGTCCCAGAGCCCATCGCGAGCGATCTGGCCCCAAGGGGTGCGTTCGCGCGTGGTTTCATCGCCGTCTGCGGTCATCACAAAAGCGTCCAGTGAGCCAAAAAATCATCGAACAAGCGCTTGGATCTGAACCAGGGGCGCAGCTGAACAAGGAGTGCTCGACCGATGGTGCTGACACAGCAAGTCCGAAAAGAGCGGTGAGTCATTGGCTGGTCTCAACCCTGATGACGGCCGAGGCGGTCAACGCATCGCGCTCTGCGGCAAAGGTCTCGAGCCCGCTCTTGATCGCCGCGACCACGGCGCGCGGAGTAATGGTCGCGCCGCTGAATTGATCGAAGACGCCACCGTCCTTCTTCACCGCCCAGCGCTCGGGCGGCGGATCGCGCAGGCTGAGACCATTGAAGGCCGTGATCCAATCGTCGCGGCTGATCTCGATCTTGTCGCCGAGGCCCGGCGTCTCGCTATGCGAGAGCACGCGCGCGCCGAGGATGCGCCCGTCGGCGCGGATACCGAGCAGCACGCGGATCGGGCCGGCATAGCCCTGGCCGAGGGTTTCGAACGCGACGGCGGTCACATCCAGCCCGTCGAGCGCGCGGTAGACAGTGATCGCATCGGCACCCTGGCGGCGGGCGGCAGGCCTCGCCGTCGGACCCGCATCGGCGCCCGCGGTTGATTTTGCAGCGGCTACCGCCGCGCTACTCATCGCGCTACCCGCGCCCGCCGTCCAGCGTGGCAGCAGCAAGGGATTGGCGAGCAGATCGTTGTCATGCAGCGAGTCGGGGATCACCTGTTCTAGTGACGCGCGCAGATCCTCGGCCTCGCGCTGAGCGATCGGCCCCTTGGTGAGCAGATTCCCAACTACCAGCAGCGCTGAGGCCGCGAGCGCGAAGCCCCCGAGTAGCAGCGTTTGATAGCCGATTCCTTCACGGTCGAGTTTCGGCAACACCCAAGGCCGCAGGCGGGACAAGGCTCGAGATGATCCCTGATCTTCGTTCATCACTTGCCCTCCCCGGTAGCAGGTGCAGTTGCATGACCCGCCGTCGCCTGGCCAGTCGCCTCCTCGGGCACCGGCAGCGGCTGCCCGCGCCGATCGCGACCGAAGATGCGCGGCTTCAGATAATGATCGAGCATCGGCGTTGCCGCGTTCATCAGCAGGATCGCGAAGGCGGCGCCCTCGGGATAGGCACCAAAGGTGCGGATCAGATAGATCAGCAAGCCGATGCCAGCACCAAACACCGCCTGCCCCATCCGCGAGACCGGCGAGGTGACCGGATCGGTGGCGATGAAGAAGGCCGTCAGTAAGGTGGCGCCGGCGAGCAGGTGGAGCAGCGGAGCGGCGAAGCGGCTCGGGTCAATCAGGTGCAACAGGCTAGCGGGAACCACGACGCCGAGTAGCACCGCGACCGGAATCACCCAGTCGATCACGCCCTTGCGTAGCAGGAAGAGTCCGCCGAGCAGCAGCAGTAATGCCGAGGTCTCACCCAGGCTGCCGGGGATGCCGCCGAGCAGCGCGCTCAACGGCGGGAACAGCGCCGGCATCGCCGCACCCAGATCGCCGCCTTGCTGCAGGGCCAGATCGACCTGGCCAAGGATCGAGGCCCCGCTCATGGCATCCCAGGGCGCAGCCAGCCCGTCCAGGCTGATAGTCAGGGCATCACCGAGGCCTGGCGCCTGCGCGAAAAATAACGGCTCTGGCCCTACCCACTGCGTCATCTCCAATGGAAAGGAGACCAGCAACACCACCCGCGCCACCATCGCCGGGTTGAACAGATTCTGGCCGAGCCCGCCGAACACCTGCTTGCCGATGACAATCGCCACGAAAGCCCCCAGGAAGCCAATCCACCAAGGCGCCCAAGGCGGCAAGGTCAGCGCCAGCAGCCAGCCAGTGAGCAGGGCCGAGCCATCGAGCAGGCTAGGCTTAAGCGGCTTGCCAGCCAGGATTAGCGCCAGTGCCTCGAATAGCAGCGCAGCACAGAGCGTCACCAAGAACAGAAAGATCGCTGGCCAGCCGAACTGCCAAAGGCCAAGCAAGGTTGCCGGCAGCAACGCCAGCATGACCAGCCGCATAGTCCGCTCGATGCTGACCGGCGCATGCGCATGGGGGCTGGCGACCACTGATGGAGTTAGCATGCATCCACCTCCGCGGTGACCTGCCCCGTTACTGCCGCCTGCTTCGCAGTAGCCTCATTTGCAGCAGCTTCGGCCTGCTTCTTCGCATCCGCCTCGCGCTTGCGCTTGGCCATCGCCTCACGCTTAGCTCGCTTCTGTGCCTCCAACCGTTGCGCCCGCTGTTCGGCCAGGCGCTTGGTCTCGGTCTGCTTCTGCTTGGCGCGCCCACGCGCGGCGAGTTCGCCCTTGGCATGGTTGAAGCACTGAACCAACGGCAGATGCGCCGGGCAGACGTAGGCGCAAGAGCCACAGCCGATGCAGTCCATCAGCCCGTTCGCGACCGCGGCATCGAGATCGCCGGCGCGCACCTGGGCCGCCATGGCAAGCGGCAGCAGACCGCAGGGACAGGCCTGCACGCAACTGCCGCAGCGGATGCAAGGGGCAGGCTCGCGCAAGCCAGTCTCGGCTGCGGTCAGCGCCAGGATGCCGTTGGTACCCTTCATCACCGGCACCCGCAGCTCTGGAATCGACTGCCCCATCATCGGCCCGCCAGCGATCAGGCGCGCGGGCTCCTCGCAAAAGCGCCCGCAATGCTCGATCAGATCCTCGATCTTGGTGCCGATCAGCACGCGCAGATTTTTTGGCGCGCTGATCGCCCCGCCGGTGACGCTGATCACACGCGAGACCAGCGGATGGCCGAAGCGCAGCGCTTCACGCACAGCGAAGGCGGTGGCCGGATTGTGCACCACCACGCCGATATCGGCGGTCAGGCCGCGCGCCGGCGTCTCCTGGCCGGTCAGCGTCTGCACCAGATGCTTTTCCGAGCCCATCGGATAACGCAGCGGCAGACGCACCACCTCGGCCCCATCGAGATCGGCGGTAGCATTCTGCATCGCCGTCAGCGCCTCGGGCTTGTTGCCCTCGATACCGATGATCAGGCGGCTCGCACCGAGCGCATGCGCCATGATCCGCGCACCATCGACAACGGCTGCCGCCTGCTCGCGCATCAGCTGATCATCGCAGGTTAGATAAGGCTCGCACTCGGAGCCGTTGATGACCAAGGTCGAGAGCCGATAACGCTTGCCGAGTCCGAGCTTGACCGCCGCTGGGAAGGTGGCGCCACCCATGCCGACGACGCCGGCCTCGGCGACCCGTCGGGCAATCTCGTCAGGCTCCAATGCAAAGGGATCATCGACTCCGGCGATGCGCTTATGCCAGCGATCCTTGCCATCCGGTTGCAGGCTGATGGTCCGCACCGAGAGCCCGGAGGGATGATTCGCCGGATAGAGCCCGAGGCCGACGATTCGACCCGAGGTCGGCGCGTGGATCGGCGCCGAGACCGCGCCCTGGGCACGCGCGATCAGCTCGCCCTTGGCGACGTATTGGCGCCGCTGCACCAGCGGATTGGCGATCGCGCCGATATGCTGCTGTAGCGGGATGTGCAGCAACTTCGGCAGCGGTAGCGGCTCGATGGGCCGACCAGCGGAGCGATCTTTCCGATCCTCCGGATGAACACCACCGCGGATGTTGAATAAGCGCATGCGGGACTCTCTCAGCAAGTGCAGCCTCTGGCTCATGCAGCCAGCGGATTGGGCCAGACCCAATTGCTCGGTGTGAGCGTGGCGGGACGCATCTCAATGCATTCGGTTGGGCAGACCTCAGCGCAGTCGCCGCAGCCCACGCAGGCATCCTCGAACACCGCATGGATCTGGTCCTTGGCGCCGACGATGGCATCGGTCGGGCAGCGCTTGAAGCACTTGGTGCAGCCGACGCAGAGCTTCTCGTGCACAAAAGCAACCTGCGGCGCCTGCTCGGCGACGGCGCTCAGATCCACACTCACCCCCAAGCGTTCCGCGAGCGCCTGCACCAACGCCCGGCCACCCGGCGGACAGAGCGTTACTGGGGCCTTGCCCTCGGCAATCGCCGCTGCTGCCGGGGCGCAGCCAGGAAAACCACACTGGCCGCACTGCGATCCAGGCAATAAGGCTTCGATCTCGGCCACCAGTGGGCTCTCCTCGACCTTCAGGAAGCGTGCCGCCACGCCGAGCAGCGCGCCCAGCCCCAGGCCAAGGGTGGTCAAGCTCAGGATTGCAGAAACCATCATGTCGACATGCTCCAATGATGATGAGTCAGTCAAAAGCGTCAGTCACCGCACCGGAGCGCCTGTGCTTCACGAACTTCAGGCCAGCCCAGCAAAGCCCATGAAGGCTAGGGATAACAGCCCGGCGACGATAAAGGCGATCGGCGCCCCGGCGAAGGTCGCCGGCACCTGCGCCAGCGCCAGGCGCTCGCGCAGTCCCGCGAACAGCACCATCACCAGCGTGAAACCCAGCGCCGAGCCAAAGCCATACAGCAGGCTCTCGACAAAGCTATGCTGCTCTTGCACATTGAGCAGCGCCACACCGAGCACCGCGCAGTTGGTGGTAATCAATGGCAGAAAAATGCCGAGCACCTGATACAGCATCGGCGAGAGCTTGCGCACCATCATCTCGGTAAACTGCACCACTGCCGCGATCACCAAAATGAAGGTCAGGATGCGCAGAAAGCCGATCTCCAGCGGCTCCAGCACCCAATGCTCTAGCAGCCAACTCGCCGCTGCAGCCAGGGTCAGCACGAAGGTGGTTGCCAATCCCATGCCCAGCGCTGTATCAAGCTTCCCGGAGACGCCCATGAAGGGGCAGAGGCCAAGAAATTTGACCAGCACCACATTGTTCACCAGGGCGGTGGCGAGGATGAGCATCAGAGATTCGGTCATGGCGTATCGGCAAGGCGCTCCGAAAGCTGGCAGTGAGCGCGCAGCCAAGGCCGCTCGCACTCGAGGCTGGCGGTCATAAAGCAAACCTGATGCCATCACGCCGCAACCACCGCCATCAGTGGCGCAGATCAATCCAGCGCTGGGCGAAAACCGCATCAAACCGGGCCTTGGCCGGCATTGCCTTTGTCCGAGTGACACTGACCGATGCCAACGAGCTGCCCCGTGACTGTCGTGGACGAGACAGCCAAGATGCTGCGGTGCAGCACATTGTCGTAAAACCGACAAGGCGGACGCTGTTGCAGGTCGATGCAGTGCAAGTCAGGGCTAGTCAGGGCAAGGCAGCAGTAGGCAACAGCAGAACGCGTAAAACGGCATGAAACCTGGCATGAAGTATGCTTAAATAGTAGGCCCGCGGCGTGGCCGATCATCGGCTTCTGATTGCGCGCGGCACAGGCACAACAACGACAGGTCAGGATAGAGGAGACACCCATGGCTCGATCATCCCCCGAGGGCAGTGCATCCCATTCGCAGCCCCACCACAACCCGCCCACAAAGATCGCTGCCAGCCCCTCTGCCATGGCCACCTCGGACAACGACGAGTCGATGGTGCGCAATGCCATCGAAGGCTTCCTACGCGAGCCGCCTGTAGGCACTCCGCCCGAGGTCATCACCGCCCTCCGACTGATGGCCGGTGATGCCGCTGATCCGTTGCCGCCCCGGCTCTATTTCGAGACCGTGGAGCAATCCCCAGTCGCCATCTCGATCACCGACTCGACGGCGAATATCCTCTATGTAAACGCAGCCTTCGAGCACCTGACCGGCTATCTCCGCGATGAGGTACTGGGCAGGAATCAGTCGATCCTATCGAGCAATGCGACACCCGACAGCATCTACCGGCAGCTCTGGCGCACCATCCAGCGCAAGAAGACCTGGACCGGCACCCTGGTCAACCAGCGTAAGGGAGGCGATGAGTACCTCGCCGAACTGGTCATCTCGCCCGTGCTCAACAGCAGCGGCGAGATTGCCTACTTCCTCGGCATGCATCGAGACGTGACGCGCGAGCATGAGCTGGCCTCCGCTCTCAGGCAGCAGAAGACGCGTATCGAGAATGTGCTCGACGCGGCCCCAACGGTGATGGTGTTGCTGGATGCCGAGGGCGAGATCATTCTCGACAACATGGAGTACAAGAAGCTCTTTGGCGACCTGCGCGGTCGCGAGCCCTTACCGCTGATCCGCGCTGCGCTGCGCGAGCAGGCCGGCTTCGATCCCATCGATCGTACCGTTCCCGCCAGCGGCAAAGGTGAGGACTTCAAGAATGTCGAGGTCAGTCTCGAGGCTCCCGGCCACCTCGGACCGCGTTGGTTCTCCTGCTCCGGCACCTGCATCAGTGAGCAAGACGGCAGCGCCCGTAGCTACTTTGGACGCGGCAAGCATGGTGACGCGCGTCTGTTGCTGCTGGCCACCGATGTCACCGCCCGCCATCGCGAGATCGAGCGCGCGCACCTGGAGCACCTGCGCGCCCGCATCGCCGAGCAACGCCTGACCCAGGGCATGCGCGAGGCACTGACCGCGGCCAGCTACCAGATTCAGACCCCACTCAATCTGCTCCGCGCCGCCAGCGCCATGCTCGCCAATGGCGCCGGTACCCTCGAGGGCTTTGCACCGACCCTCGCGCAGATCACCGAGACCAGCGAGCAGGCGCTGAAAACCTTGCAAGCGGCACTCCCAGACGAGATCATTGAGGCCGGCGTCAGCGTCAACGTCAACGAGCTCGTGCGCCATGTCCTCGCGCTCGAAACCGAGGCATTGTTGGCCTCTGGTGTCACCGTCGATTGGCGCCCGGCGCATGTGCTGCCCGAGATCACCGCCCGGCAGACCGAGCTCCGCTCGCTGTTCAAGAACCTGATCGACAACGCCTTGCAAGCAACCCGGGAGGGTGCAACCGGCCAGCGCGAGCTGCACATCAGCACCCGCGCGCTCGATGACGCGGTTGAGGTCTGCATCCAGGATAGCGGCCCGGGCTTCCCGAGCGGCGATCGCTACAAAGCCTTCGAGCCTTTCTATATCGGCTGGCGCAACCGTCGCGGCCGTGCCGGCATGGGATTGCCGCTCGCGCAGGAGATCGCCAACCAGCATGGCGGCAGCATCGAGATTGATCCAGACTACAGCAATGGCTGCCGCCTCCTTGTCACCCTAACCAACGCCCTGCCCCGTGACTGACCGAGATCCAGTGACGATAGACGACAAGGAATTCGCGGACGCGCCAGCGCTGGACATGCGCATCGTGACGCGCCCAGAAGCGGCCTCCAATACAACCGCCGGTACGCCCCCAGAAACAGGACCAGCCATGAACCGGGCCGATCTGCTCGAGGCGCAGCTCGCCGCGCTCTTTGATGTCAGCCGCATCCTCAGTCGCTCACTGCAGCTCAGCGAGACCCTGCGCGCGGTCCTGCAAACCCTCCACGAGCGTGGCCGTCTCTGCCTCGGCATGGTCAGCCTGCTCGACGAGGAATCCGGTGATCTACTGATCAGCGCCCTGCACGACGACGACGCGGCCCCGTTCGAGAAGGTGCGCTATCGCCGTGGCGAGGGCGTCATCGGGCACATCCTCGAGACCAACCGCGAATGGCTGCTGGAACGGGTCAGTGACGAGCCCCGCTTCCTCGACAAGCTCGGCATGTTCAACCGCGACCTGCCCTTCATCGGCGTGCCGATCCGCATCGGCGACGGGCCTGCTGTGGGGGTGTTCGCGCTGCAGCCGTCGGTGCGCGATGAGCACCTGCAACAGCGCGCGCGTTTCGCCGAGATGGTCGCCAATCTCATCGGCCAGGCGGTGCTGCTGGCACGCTCGGTCGATGCTGAGCGCCGCGCGCTGCGCGAGGAGCGCGATGCCCTACGCCGCCATGTCAAAGGCACACACGGCTTCGACAGCATCATCGGCCACACCCAGCGCATGCGTATCGTCTTCGAACAGGTGCGTCAGGTCGCGAAATGGAATACCACGGTCTTGGTGCGTGGCGAATCCGGCACCGGTAAAGAGCTGATCGCCAACGCCATCCACTACAACTCGCCGCGCGCACAGAGTACCTTCGTCAAGCTCAACTGTGCGGCGCTGCCCGACAATCTGCTCGAATCCGAGTTGTTCGGTCACGAGAAAGGCGCCTTCACCGGCGCGGTGAGCCAGCGCAAGGGCCGCTTCGAGCAGGCCGACGGCGGCACCCTGTTTCTCGATGAGATCGGCGAGATCAGCCCAGCCTTCCAGGCCAAACTGCTGCGCGTGCTGCAGGAGGGCGAATTCGAGCGCGTCGGCGGCAGCCGCACCATCAAGGTCGATGTGCGGGTGATCGCGGCCACCAATCGCAACTTAGAGCAGGAGGTCAAGGCCGGCGAGTTCCGCGAAGACCTCTACTATCGGCTCAATGTGATGCCGATCGTGATGCCAGCACTGCGTGAGCGCATCGAAGATGTGCCCGAGCTGGCCCAGTTCCTGGTCGCCAAAGTCGCCAAGCAGCAGGGTCGCGAGCTCAGCATCACCGACAGCGCGCTGCGCGTGCTGATGCGCTACGACTGGCCCGGCAACGTGCGCGAACTCGAGAACTGCATGGAGCGCGCGGCGGTGATGAGCGAATGCGGCATCATCGACCGCGACGTGATCGACCTCACTGGGCTCGATGTCGGCAACCTGCCGGAACCGCGCGCGGCGTTTTCTTCGCCCGCTGGCTTGGGCTCAAGCGCTGGCGCCGCAGACGACGCGATCGACTTCGAAGACCCGGACGTCGACGAGCGCGAGCGGGTGATCGCCGCGCTGGAGCAAGCCGGCTGGGTCCAGGCCAAGGCCGCGCGCCTGCTCAACATGACACCACGCCAGATCGCCTATCGGATTCAGACGATGAATATCAAGGTGAAGCAGTTCTAACGCTTACTCCAGCCAAACGCGCGCATTGCGAAACAGCCGCATCCAGGGGCTATCCTCGCCCCAATCGTCCGGATGCCAGGACTGCTGAACGGTACGGAAGATTCGCTCCGGGTGCGGCATCATGATGGTGACGCGACCGTCGGTGTTGCAGAGCCCAGTGATGCCATCTGGCGAGCCGTTCGGGTTGGCCGGGTAGCGGATGGCCGGCTCACCATCGGCCTCGATGTAGCGGAGCGCGGTCATCGGCCCTGCGGCCCGCTGCTGCGCCAAGTCACGAAACTCGGCGCGGCCCTCGCCGTGCGAGACGACGATCGGCAACCGCGCGCCCTGCATCCCTTGCAGCAGGATCGATGGCGAAGGCGCCACCTCTACCATCAGCAGCCGCGCCTCAAATTGCTCCGAGCGATTGCGCACGAAGTGCGGCCAATGCTCGGTGCCGGGAATCAACTCGCGCAGGTTGGCGAGCATCTGGCAGCCATTGCAGACGCCGAGCGCAAAGCGGTCTGAGCGCGCGAAGAAGGCCTCGAACTGCGCGCGCGTGCGGGGATTGAACAGGATGGTCTTGGCCCAGCCCTCGCCAGCGCCGAGCACGTCGCCATAGCTGAAGCCCCCGCAGGCAGCCAGCCCCTGGAAGCCGTCGAGCCCCAGACGACCCTCGAGCAGGTCGGACATGTGCACATCAATGCAGTCGAAACCGGCGCGATCGAAGGCAGCGGCCATCTCGATCTGGCCATTAACACCCTGCTCGCGCAGTACCGCGAGTCGTGGTCGGGCACCCGTCGCAATCAAAGGCGCGGCGATGTCCTCGTCCGGATCGAACGGCAATCTGACTGTTAGACCCAACGCATCGGCGCTGATCTGCGCAGAGGCCTCGTCGGCGGCAATGCGGGCAAATTCCTCATCGGCGCAGTCCGGATGGTCGCGCAAGCGCTGCATCTGCCAACTGGTCTCGGACCAGACCTGTTGCAGCTCGGCGCGACTGGCCTCGAAGAGCAGCCGATCACCTTGGCGGATGCGGATCAAGCCGTCGGTGCGCGGTACGCCAAGCACCTGGCCGCAGGCGCCGAGGCCATGGTCGGCGAGCCTTTTCATCACCGCCGCCAGTTCAGACGCAGGCACTTGCAGGACCGCACCAAGCTCCTCGGCGAACAACGCGGCGAGCGGGTCGCGCCGCGTCCCGCGCAACGCATCCCCGGCTGAACCCCCGCCAGCGCTCGCGACATTCGCTGTCTTCGCAATACCCGCTGCAGACGCGTCGCCCTGAGCGACCGAAACCGAAAGCGCCTCGTCTTCTTCAGCCGCATCACCGAGCCCGGGCAGTGCGCCCAGATCACAGTCGATCCCGCAGCGTCCGGCAAAGGCCATCTCGCACAGGGTCGCGAGCAGGCCGCCGTCGGAACGATCGTGATAGGCGAGCATTAGCCCGTCGGCGCGCAACATCTGGATCGCGGCGAAAAAGCCCTTCAGCAGTTCGGCGTCATCCAGATCCGGAGGCACCTCGCCGAGGTGCTCATAAACCTGGGCCAGCGCCGAGCCGCCAAGGCGATCCTGCCCGCGCCCGAGATCGATCAGCACCAGCACCGTGTCGCCGAGATCGAGTCGCAGCCAGGGCGTCAGGCAGCGGCACACATCAGGTACCGGCGCCACTGCCGAGATCACTAGCGAGAGCGGCGCGGCCATCTCGACGCGCTCCGTACGTCCATCATCGCCAGCAGCGCCGCGACTTTCTGAGCTGTTCGTAACCTGCGCAATGCCAGTGCTTTCTGTCGATCCGCTGTCAACGTCATCCGCCGCAGAAGCGGCTTCCTGTTCCGATATTGGCCGCTCCCAGACCGTCTTCATGCTCATCGAGTCCTTGCCAACCGGGATCGCAATGCCCAGCGCTGGACAAAGTTCGAGGCCGACCGCGCGCACCGTCTCATACAGCCGCGCATCCTCACCCGGATGTCCCGCTGCAGCCATCCAGTTCGCCGAGAGTCGCAGATCGCTGAGCGCGGCGACATCGGCGGCGGCCATGTTGGTGACCGCCTCGGCCACGGCCATCCGCCCCGAGGCCGGCGCGTCGAGCAGCGCGATCGGGGCACGCTCACCAACTGACATGGCCTCACCGTGGCAGCCATCGAAATCGGTCAGCGTAACCGCGCAGTCGGCCACCGGCACCTGCCAGGGGCCGACCATCTGATCGCGCGCAACCAAGCCGCCGACGCTGCGATCGCCAATCGTGATCAAGAAGCCCTTAGCGGCCACCGTCGGCAGGCGCAATACGCGCCCAACCGCCTCGGCCAGGTCGATTGCAGCCAGATCGAGCGGATCACCAACGGCCGCATCCGAGCGCACATCGCGCTGCATCTGTGGCGGTTTACCGAGCAGCAGCGACAGCGGCATCTCAATCGGGACAGTGCCAAACTGGCTGTCCTTCAGGCTCAACTGCTCATCATCGGTCGCCTCGCCGACCACCGCATAGGGGCAGCGCTCGCGCGCGCAGATGGCCTCGAACTCGGCCAGCCTCGCCGGATCGATCGCCAGCACATAGCGCTCCTGCGCCTCGTTGCACCAGATCTCCATCGGCGACATGCCTGGATCGGCATTCGGTACCCGACGCAGCTCGAAGTGCCCGCCGCGGCCGCCATCGTGCACCAATTCCGGCAGCGCATTCGACAAGCCGCCGGCGCCAACATCGTGGATGAACAGGATCGGGCTCGCCTCGCCGCGCGCATTGCAGCGGTCGATGACCTCTTGGCAGCGACGCTGCATCTCCGGGTTAGCACGCTGCACCGAGGCGAAATCGAGATCCTCGGCGCTGGTGCCGCTGGCCATGCTCGAGGCCGCACCGCCGCCGAGGCCGATTAGCATTGCCGGCCCACCGAGCACGACCAGCGGCGCACCCGCCGGAAATTCACCCTTTTCGACATGCATCGCGCGCACCGTGCCGACGCCGCCGGCGAGCATGATCGGCTTGTGATAGCCGCGCAGCTCGACGTCACCCCCAGCGCGCGGTCCCTGCTCCTCGACGCCGCTGCCCGCCCGCGGTACCTGCTGCTCGAAGCTGCGAAAGTAGCCGGCCAGGTTCGGGCGACCAAACTCGTTGTTGAAGGCGGCGGCGCCGATCGGCCCATCGCGCATGATCTCGAGCGCCGAGCAGATCCGCCCTGGTTTGCCCCAATCGTGCTCCCAGGGCTGCTCGGCGCCGGGGATGCGCAGATTCGAGACCGAGAAGCCGCAAAGGCCGGCCTTCGGCTTGGCGCCACGGCCGGTCGCGCCCTCGTCGCGGATCTCGCCGCCGGAGCCAGTCGCTGCGCCTGGATCGGGCGCAATCGCGGTTGGATGGTTGTGGGTCTCGACCTTGAACAGGATGTGCAGCGGCTCATCGCTGCGTCGATAGCGGCCGTCGCCCTCGCCGGACGCGGCGAAGCGTTGGCCTGGCCAGCCGGCGATCACCGCAGCGTTGTCTTTGTAGGCGGAGAGCACGCCCGCCGGCGAGCAGGCTGTTGTATGGCGGATCATCGCGAACAGCGACTGCGGCTGCGGCTCGCCGTCGATGACCCAGTCGGCATTGAAGATCTTGTGGCGGCAGTGCTCGGAATTGGCCTGCGCGAACATCATCAGCTCGACGTCGGTCGGATCGCGGCCGAGCGCGGTAAAACGCTCGGCGAGATAAACGATCTCGTCGGCGGAGAGCGCGAGGCCAAGCCCGATATTGGCCTGCTCCAGTGCCGCGCGCCCCCCGGCCAGCAAGGGAACCCGCGTTAGCGCGCGCGGCTCAGCCTGCATGAACAGGCGCGCGGCCTCGGCCGGATCGCGCAGCACGACCTCGGTCATGCGATCGTGCAGCAGCGCGGCAGCGGTCGCGAGCGCGGTCTCGTCGAGGCCTTCTGCGGTCAGCGGCTGCAAGCGATAAGCGGTACCACGCTCGAGCCGGCGCACAGCGTCCAGTCCGCAGTGCTGGGCGATGTCGGTCGCCTTCGATGACCAAGGCGAGATGGTTCCCGGCCGCGGCACGACGAGAAGCAGCGCAGCATCGCTGAGCGCATCGGCGCCAGCAGAGGCGACCGCAGTTCCAGATCCAGCTCCAGCGGCGAGGACTGCACTGTCGCTCAAGCCTGGGGTGGAATCCTCTTTGAGCTCCGGCGTCGATCGATCAGGCGTCTCGGGCGCTGGACCATAGCGCAGCAATCTGACTAGCACGGCCTCTTCAGCGGCATCGAGTGGCCGCGCCAGATCGGCGAAGTGCACGAACTCAGCCGTCAGCTTGCAATCGGGAACAGCGGATGCGCGCAACCGCGCCTCGAGCTTGGACAGACGAAAATCGGACAAAGCGGGCGCGCCGTGCAAGATGCGCATCAGAACGGACTCCAAATCAGGGATCGCGAGAATCAGCCCGTAGATGATACGCGAGCCAGACCCTATAGGGCCTGGATCAGCGACAACTCATCTCAGCCCCCTGCCTTGCGCTAGGCTTTACCGGACACTCGCCTTCTGAGAAGGCAACGACGAACGGCAGCTAAACAGGCAGCTATAGCCATCTGACCTGATCACCGGACAGCAAAGAACCGCAGGGCATAGAGCCTATGGTCTGCAAGTCAGGGCGAATGACAATATAAAGGCAGCTAAAAGGCCACTACAAAGGCTACTAAGAGGGCAACCACCAGATGCGTTTTGAGTTCGAGCCGATCGGCCTCTGCCGTTCACCCTATACCGACAAATTCGGCATTCCGAGGCAGCCGCGGCTGGTCACCGCCGCCGAGGCGCGAATCGAGCTCCTGCCGCCCTATGACCGCGAAGAGGCCTTCGCCGGGCTTGAAGGCTTCTCCCATGTCTGGCTAGTCTTTGTCTTCCACCAGGACTGCCTCCAGGCCGGTTGGCGCGCGCAGGTTCGGCCACCGCGACTAGGCGGACGCGACAAGGTCGGGGTCTTCGCCAGCCGCTCGCCCTATCGACCGAATCCGATCGGGATCTCGGCGGTTGCCCAGCACGGACTCGAGCGTCAAGGCAAACGACTGATGCTCCGAGTTGCTGGCGCCGATTTGCTCGACGGCACGCCGATTCTGGATATCAAGCCCTATGTGCCCTATGCCGATGCGATTACTGACGCCGTGGGAGGTTTCGCCAATACCCGTCCGGAAGCCCGTTTCCGGGTCGACTTCAGCGAACAAGCCCACCGCCAGATGAACGAGCAGGACGTCGATAACCGTCTGCGGCTGCGCGATCTGATCGAGCAGGTGATCGCCCAAGATCCCCGTCCCGGCTACATGGATCGCTATCCTGAACGGCGCGAGTTCGCGCTGCAGCTCTACGACCTGGAGATTCAATGGCGCATCGATGCCGAGCGCGTGCTGGTCACCAGCGTGCGGCCAAGATAGCGCCGCGCTGGCACGCGCGCATCGCAAATCGCTGGACCCCACTGGCGCTTGTGCGCAGCGGGAAAAACCCTGAGGCGGTTGCTGATCGCTGCTTTGCGGCCAGGCTACATCGCCGCCTGCTTGATGTTCAGATCACGCAGTCGAGCGAGCAAAGGCAAAAGTCCGGATAATTCGCCTGTTATGTTGGATTTCACCTCCGTCCTTTTGATCTGCGCCCTTCAGTCGCCCGAGCTGCCCTATGCCTGAGCCCGCCCCCGCCTTTGCCGTTGGCCAACGTTGGCTCTCTGAAACTCAGCCCGAGCTCGGGCTCGGCATGGTCGAAGCCGTTGAGCATCGGCGCGTCACCCTGCTGTTTCCAGCAACCGGTGAGCGCCGCACCTATGCAGCCGACAATACGCCCCTGTGGCGGGCTCGGCTTGCCGCCGGCGAGCTGTTGCGTGACCTCGAAGGTCAAGACCTGACCGTGGTCGACCTGCTCGAGCACAATGGATTCATCACCTATCTGGTGCGCGACACAGCGGGCAACGAACAGCCGCTGCCCGAGACCCGTATCGACCCCAGGCTGCGCCTCAGCCGCCCACAGCAGCGCCTGCGGGCTGGGCGTCTCGACAGTGATCACTGGTTTCGGCTCCGCATGCAGGCCCTGGATCAGACCGCGCAGCTGGCAACCGCTCCCGCGCGCGGGCTGCTCGGTGCGCGCATCAGCCCGATTCCGCACCAGCTGCATATCGCCGCTGAGGTAGCGGACCGCCATCATCCGCGTGTGTTGCTGGCTGACGAGGTCGGTCTTGGCAAGACCATCGAGGCTGGTCTAATCCTGCATCGACTGCTGCTGGCCGGGCGCGTGCGCCGGGTCTTGATCCTGGTGCCTGAGCCGCTGTTGCACCAATGGCTGGTTGAGCTGTTGCGACGCTTCAATCTGCGCTTTGCGTTGTTCGATCACGCCCGCGCCAATGCCCTGGCGGGAGGTGCTGATGCGCCGAATCCATTCGAGTCCGAGCAGCAGATCCTCTGCAGCCTGGACCTGCTGACCGGGGATCTGAGCCTGGCCGATGCCGCGCTTCATGCCAGCTGGGATCTGCTGATCTGTGACGAGGCACATCACTTGGAGTGGTCACCCGAGGCCAGCAGCCCTGCCTATGACCTGGTTGCCGCATTGGCGGCTATCACGCCAGCCGTGCTGCTGCTGACCGCGACTCCTGAACAGCTCGGTCGCGCTGGTCATTTCGGCCGCTTGCGGCTGCTCGACCCGGAGCGGTTCGGTGACTACCAGCGTTTCTTGGACGAGGAGCAGGGCTACGCCCCGGTAGCTGCGCTAGTCAGCCGTCTGCTCGAGGAAACGCCGCTGACCGAAGAGGAGCAGGCGCAGCTCGATACATTGCTCGATGACGCCGAGATGGCGTCAACCACAGATTCCGAGACCAAAGAGGATCGCCAGGCCATCATCGATCAGTTACTCGACCGCCACGGCACCGGCCGGGTGCTGTTCCGCAATACTCGCGCGGCGATCAGCGGCTTTCCGCAACGCGAGCTGCATCCTGCACGACTGACACAGGATGTTTCAAGCGATCAGGGCGATCAGGGCGATCGGCACAGAGCAGACGACCCCCAGGAGGAGGCCGACCAGCGCGCTGCCACCACAGCCGGCACGCTGGATGCGATCGATGCCATGGATGCGCTCGACCCCATCAATGCGCTCTTGGCGGCGATCGAAAACTCGGACTGGCTCAACAGCGACCCCCGGCTCAATTGGTTGATCGCACAGTTGCGAGCCCTCGCGCCCGCTAAGCTGTTGCTGATCACGGCCACCGCCGAGACCCTGCTCGATCTGCGCCGAGCCCTGCTCGAGCGCGCCGGCATCCAGGCTGCGGTCTTCCATGAAGGCATGCCGATTGTCGAGCGCGACCGCGCCGCCGCCTTCTTTGCCGACCCCGAGGAAGGCACCCAGATCCTGCTCTGCTCCGAGATCGGCAGCGAGGGGCGCAACTTCCAGTTCGCCCATCATCTGGTGCTGTTCGACCTGCCCGCCGACCCGGAACTGCTGGAGCAACGGATCGGGCGTCTCGACCGAATTGGCCAGACCGAGACCATCCGCATCCATGTCCCCTACCGAGCCGATACCGCGGATGAGATCCTCTTCCGTTGGTATCATGAGGGTCTCGATGCCTTCTCTGCCCATCAACCCGCAGCCCCAGCAGTTTTCTGGGAGCAGCGTGAGACACTGGAGGCCTTGCTCGCAGACCCAGCGCCAGCGCCTGCCGAGATCGACAGCCTCATCACCGAGGCCAAGACCCTGCGCGCGCGGCTCGACGCCGAGCTCGCCGCTGGTCGGGATCGGCTGCTCGAGCTCAGCTCGCATCGACCCGCGCGCGGCGCGGCACTGGTCGAGGCGCTCGAGGCGGAAGATCAAGATCCGACGCTCGAGACCTTCTTGACCGGGCTCTGGGATGCCTTTGGTGTCGAGCGTGAGATTGGTCCGGGTGGCAGTATCGTGGTTCGTCCCGGCAATCACATGCTGCAAGAGCGCTTCCCCGAGCTCCCGGATGAGGGAATGACGGCAACCTTCAGCCGCCAGCATGGTCTCGCGCATGAAGACCGAGGCTTCCTGACCCGCGAGCATCCCATGGCGCGTGCCGCACTGGAGCTGATCACAGGCTCGCACATGGGCACGAGCGCATTGGTTCTGACCCAAGCCCCCGGTTTTGCCTCCAGCGCCTTGCTGTTGGAGGCGGTTTATGTGGCCGAATGCCCAGCACCGCCGATTCTGAATGCGCAGCGCTTCCTGCCACCGACGGCGCGGCGCATGCTGATCGACGAACAGGGCCAAGAGCGTAGCGCTGAGATCGACCCGAATACCCTTGGCGGCAAGTGTCTGCGTCCACGCCGACCGCTGGCACGCGCGCTGTTAAAGGCCAAGAGCAAGGTCATCGAGGCGATGGTGGCCCTAGTTGAGCAGCAGGCCAGCCGCGAGAGCCGCGCCTTAAGGGAGCAGGCAAGTCAGCTGATGCGTGAGCAGCTTGACGCCGAGCTCGCGCGCTTGCGGGCACTGGCGCGTCGAAACCCGGCGGTACGCGCCGAGGAGATCGAGGCCCTGGCAGCGGAGCGAGATGCGCTGGCTGAGGCGCTCGCCAATAGTCGACTGCGCTTGGATGCTGTCCGCCTCATCGCCTTTGCTTAGGCTGGCTCGGGGGGCCGAAAACCAGCTCGGGCATCAGGCATCATCCTAAAAAGCGCATTTCAACCGCAGATGGCGCAGGTTAACGCAGAGATTTCAATGCATTGCAGCCGTTCATCGCTTCACCTGATGGGTGGCCTTGCTAAACCTGCTAAGATCTTGTTTTATATTATTTTAATCTGTGAAAATCTGCGTCATCTGCGGTTTATAGGATCATCGGTTGCCTGTTAAGGCGACTGGAAGAAGCGATGCTCCTCGTAACGCACAATCGCGCCATCGGCGAGGACCTGCTCGACGAAGAAGCCATCGCGCGTCAACCCGCCTTCGCGGACCTTCGAGCCATTCAGATAGACGAAGCGCCGGGCGGGATCTTTGTCGTAGACATGGACCGTCATCAGAAACGGCGGTAGCTGCTGTCGCAAGCGCGATGATAAGGGTGGCGGCCGGTCAGCCGCTCTCCCTTGGCGATGCGGCTGAGCGTTGCTGTCGGTGCTGACTTGGCTCGATTCTGGGCTCGATTCTGAAACGGCCGGCTTGTCCCGCGCCGGCGCTTGGAAGTTCGTGCTGGATGCAGTGCCAGCCTCGGTTTGAAATGTCCGCTTGAACGCCTCGATCTCGGCAATCAGCTCCGGTGGCACTGGCGTTGAATCCTGCGCCGGCGGGGCAGTTCGCTCCGAGCTTGACTGCCGGCGCTCGATCGAGGGCGAGACATCGGGGCCGAGCAGCGCACGTCTCAGCTCATCGGCACCGCGCGGGAGGCGCTCACCCGGCTTCGGTGGTGCTGGCACGATGAGCACCTGCGGCTCGACACTGAGATCATCCGGGTCACTCAGACCTAATGCTGCTCCTGATGAGGCGTTTGCCGTTCTCGCTTCATCAGGCTCTAGGCCGATCGCGCGAGCGCCCTGCTGAGAGGCGACGGCAAGCCCGTCAAGGCCATCTGGAGATTCCGATTCAGAATCGCCTGCTGTACCGGAAGCCGGTCTAAGTTCCGCATCCTTGACCGCGCCGACATCGGCGCTGTTGCTGGCGCCAATGTCGGCGCTGACAACTCGCTCAGACGGGCCACTGTCCGCCATTGATGCATCAGGAGCGCCCGTTGGTCGCAGCGCAGCATAGAGCGCAAGCACCGCCGCAAGCGCTGCCAGCCCGACGGCGGCCAAGACCCAGGGCTGGGAGCGAGCGAACTCAGGTGGATCATCAAAGGCCGTCGCCTGCAGGCGTGGCACCTGACCCATCTCGCGCGCCTGCTGCGATTTCTTCAGAGCTTCCAGGATGTAAGACATAGGGGGTTGAGGCTATCAGCCAATCAGTCAATCGCTGCTAGAGATATTCGCACTGACGACCAGACCACTTAGGACAAGCACATCAGTGCTGGGCTTTCCGGCTTGTGGCGTCCTGCGATCAGGCGGAAAGCGCATCTTTAGGGATTCCGTGACCGGCTCAAACGCGGAATCTCGTTGTCTGCAAGCGCATTGTTTAACAGGATCAGGGTGCGCGGCCCAGCGATGCCATCGACCGCAAGTCCGCGCGCAGCCTGAAACTCCCGCACCACTGTCCTCAAGTTGGCGTCATAGTGCCTGCTGGTCGTATCGCTCAGCGAGGCGTCGGGCAGCGCAGCCAACTGCTCCCTGAGCCAGCGCACGGCATCGCCGCTCGTGCCGGGGCCGATCATCCGCACGGCGTTGGGCGGCAGCCGCCAGAGCATCAGCACATCCCCCGACCAGCGCTCATCGAGGCTGGCGATCGGTACGCGACGCAGTGTCTCATCGCGTTGGAGCACGGCATATTCGTCATCGATGCCGGTGATCAGCGCATACCGCTCCTGACCATCGACTCTGAGCTGCAGCACGGCCGGCCGATCGAATAGGCGCAAGTCGCTCCAGCGTTCGCGAGAGCGCTCACAGTCGAGCCCTAGGGTTGTGACCTCCTGACAGTCGGCAGCGACCTCTGGCTCATAGCCCCAGCGCCGCACCAGCGCCGAGACCGACTCGCCCTCCTCGAGCAAGAGCTCGGGAAGCTCGCTCAGGTCGGCTTCTGGCACCTGCGGCCTGATCCGCGCGAGTGAGATGCGTGGAATGCCATCATGGGTTGCGGGCAGCGTCGTATGAGCATCCTCAACAGTGGTGAGAGATTCTGCCGCCTTTGCGGCCAGATTTTCCCCAGACTCGACGCCGGAATGCTCATCTGACATTGCTTCGGACCCGGCTCCTAGCGCAGAGGTTGCCCCGGCGATCTGTTCACCGCCGATCTCTGAATCAGCAGGGGGCGGCGCATCTTGGTCCTGCGCCTGCTCAGTCTTGCCGCCAGCGACGCTGGTATCGGTTGCTTGGCTTGCATCGGCATCCGCCAAGTGCACCGCGGCGCCCTCCTCAGCGCTCAATTCGGCCCAGACCTGGGCCGCTCGATCCAGCTGCTGTTGTGCGCGCTCAAAGAGGCCAGAGGCGCCTAGCCAGCCACCGAGCCCGAGGGCCAAGACCAGAGCTGCAGCCATCGCCCATGGCGACTGGCGCTGTGGCCATTGCTGAGGCTGTTCGCCAGCCAGCAGCTCACGCGCGGCCCGGCGCACAATGGCCGGCGTGACCTGCATGCGCCGACTCACGGCAGCACCGAGCAGCGAGCGATCGCAGATCAGGTTGATCAAGCGCGGCACGCCACGCGAGCGCCGGTGGACCTCGCGCAGGGCCGCGGCGCTAAACAGCGGCCTCTGCACACCAGCCACGGCAATCCGGTGATCGACATAAGCGGCCGTTTCGCGCGCTGACAACGAGCTCAGGTGGAAACGCGCTGTGATGCGCTGGTTGAGCTGTCGCAGCTCGCGCGAGGCCAGCATCTCGCGCAGCTCCGGCTGACCGATGAGAAAGATCTGCAGCAGCTTCTGTTTCGAGGTCTCGAGGTTGGTCAGCAGCCGTACCTGTTCGAGCACCCTGGGTCGCAGGTTCTGCGCCTCATCAATGACCACCACCGGATGACGACCACGCGCATGGGCATCGAGCAGGAAGCTGTTCAGCCGATCCACCAGCACCTTGACCGAGTCCTGATGGTCGGGTGTTGCAACGCCGAACTCTTGGCAGATCGCATGCATCAACTCGATCGCGGTCATCGCTGGATTCAACACCAGCGCGACATCGACCTGCTCCGGCGTCTGCTCTAGAAAGGCACGACAGATCGTTGTTTTGCCCGTGCCGACCTCGCCGGTCAGCAAGACGAAGCCACCATTCTCGCCAGCCCCATAGAGCAGGTGCGCCAGGGCCTCGCGGTGCTGCTCGCTCAGGTACAGATACTGCGGGTCTGGGGTGATGGAGAAACTGGCTTCGCTGAGGCCGAAATAGTTGAGGTACACGGCTGAACCTGCGCGATTGCGCGGACGGAGAAATAGGGGCTTCCCGATACGGGATGCACAGTTTTGCTGTCGCATAAGGCTTTGCTGTTGCATAAGGATAGCAAGCAGCAGGCGCCATCGCCTTGGACAAAGGCGGCTGTATCGATCCGGGAAAGCCTGATCGAGACCAATCCTGATAAACTCGCCAGGCGATTTGCGCGCGCCGCCTAGGCTTCTAGCGCAATACACCTGACTGCTGATCAGACCGACGCTTGCGCTAACCCATGGTCCACTTGGCTTACGCCCTCCCCCTACTGATGCTTCTCTCGGCCCTCGCCGTTCAGCTCGGGGCCGGGCGTCTCGGTGAGTCGGTCGCGCGTATCAGCGTGGGGGCGAGTGCGGGTACGCTCCTGTTCGCACTGCTTTTATTCGCCGATCAGCTCAGCGCCGATCCTGGCCAATTGGTCAGTCTTGGCCTCGGGCTGTTCAGCCTTTACATCGACTGGCTGAGCACGCTGATGGCGCTCTTGGTCAGCGGCGTGAGCCTGGTCGTGCATGTGTTTTCGGTGCGCTACATGCAGGATGATCCGGCTTACACCCGGTTCTTCGCACTGCTCGATGGCATCGTCGCGGTGATCTTGTTGATGGTCATGGCCGGCGATCTGCTGACATTACTGCTCGCCTGGCACCTGGTCGGTATCTTTCTGTATTTCCTGCTCAATCACGATACCCGTCGTCCGGCATCGACGCGCTACGCCTTCTGGACCCTATTCACTCATCGGGTCGGCGACCTGCCCCTGCTCGCCGCCGTTGCGCTCATCTACCATGCCTTCGGCACCCTGGCCCTGCCGGAGGTGTTCGCGGCCATGGCAGCCGCTCCCGAGACCACCACACTGCTCGGACTACCACTCGCCGAGACCCTCGGCGTCCTGATCCTGCTTGCGGCCTTCGCCAAATCGGCGCAGTTCCCGCTGCATACCTGGCTGCCCTATACCATGGACGGACCTACGCCGGTCTCGGCACTCATGCATGCCGGCATCGTCAACTCCGGCGGCTTCCTGATCAACCGCTTCGCGCCGATCTTCGTGCACACCGAAGGGGTGCTGTTGCTCGCCTTCGCGGTTGGGCTGATCACCACCATCATGGGCTCACTGATGATGTTGATGCAGAGCGACATCAAGAAGGCGCTGGGCTATTCGACCATGGGCCAGATGGGCTACATGGTGATGGAATGCGGCCTCGGCGCCTTCTCGCTGGCGATCTATCATCTAATCGCGCATGGTGTGTTCAAGGCGACGCTCTTCCTTGGCTCCGGCGCCATCATTGGCAACGCGCGTAAGGACCCGAACATCCCTGAAGGCGAGATCTATCGGTTCATGGTCGAGCGCAAGGTACCGCATCCTCCGGTCTCTTGGGTGATCTTCGCCGGCATCACCATCACCGTGCCGCTATTGATCGTCTTCGGCGCTCACCAACTGGTCAATGAAGGCTTCCTGCATCATCAGGGCGCACTCATTCTGCTGCTCTTCGGCTGGATCACCGGCGCTCAGACCCTGTTCTTCGTCTACAAGATTGGTGGCGAGCGGCCGTTCTCGGTACTGATCTATGTCATCCTCTCGTTCGGTTTGGTGATCCTGACCTATGTGCTGGTCGGCCATGCCTTCGATGCGCTGCTCTATCCTGACCCGGCGTTTCGTGAGGCCCTGTATGCAGCCGCTTCCGTCAATGTCACCTCCTTCATGTTGGTGCTCCTGCTGTTGATCGCGCTCATCGCGGGTGGCTGGCTGATGGTGTTCCGTTCCACCGCCGAGCGCCAACCCCTGAACCGACGCTGGCGTGGGGCCTATATCAGCCTCTATGCACTGATGTCGCGCGAGTTCTATATCGCCGACCTCTACAGCCGCTCCGGCGAGGCGATATTGGCCGCCTCCAAGCGCCTGAACGCGCTGCTGCGCTGGGTTTGAGGTCAAAGATTGATGCTGACCCTAGCCTGCTTCCTGCTCGCCGGCCTGCTGCTGCCACTGTTCCCGCTCAGTATCGGCGTCAATCTGCTGCTGCAGTCGACCCGTCCGGGTCGGCTTGGACAACCCCAGACTCAGGCCGCACTCATCCTGCTGATGCCGCTCGCGGGGGTTGGCCTGATCGCGCTCGGACTCGCGCTCGCTGAGGATCAAGCGTCCACCCTGATGACCGCTTTCGCCCTCTGGGGTGGCGCCACATCCCTCCTCTATGCCTTTCGGATGCTGAGTGCGCGCGACGGGCGAATCTGGCTGGCGCAGCTCTACAGCTCGGCGCTGTCACTGATCTGGGTCGGCGTTGCCCATCAGGTACCGCCCTTGCTGCCGGCACTGGGACTCGCGCTCCCCTTGCTGCCGCTGCTGTTCTTGCTCGACAGCCTGGCGCGCCGCTTTGGTATCGCGCGCGTTGGCCTCTATCCCGGGCTCGGGCAGCGCATGCCCCGCTTCTCGACCCTGTTCATCATCGCCGTCTTGGTCGCCATTGCCGTGCCCTTTTCTCCTAGCTTCTTCGCCATTGCCGATCTAGCCTTTGGCGGTGTCGGCAGGCATGATCTGGTCACCTTGTTGCCGCTCGGGATCTCATGGCTGCTCTGGACCTGGGCCGGTACCAATCTGCTTACTGGCATCGTCTTTGGCATCCCGCGCGACGACCTCCAGTATCCTGATCTTAAGCCGGCAAGCGCAGTCGCTCAGGGCGCCGGCATGCTCGGGTTGGCCCTGTTTGGACTCTTCTTGGTAGAGCGTGCCCTATGACTAGCAGCTCCGAATCCGCTTCCGCTAGACCCGTTTCCGCCAGCTCGGCCAGCGAGCATCCTGCTCCGGAATCAACCAGGTCCACCTCAGCGGACAGGCTCAGAGGCACCGCGGAGCGCACATCGGAAGTCGATCCGCACAGCCTGCCCAGCCTCGGCCAGCGTCTCAAGATCCGCTCCATGGTCACCATGGCCGGCGAGGTGCTGCCGTTTTTCTGGCCAATGCGCAACTTCATCCATCACAACCCGTTGCACGGACTCGAACACCTGCCGTTTGAGCAGGCTGTGGCCGAGGCGAGCCGCCTCTTCCATGCCCGCGGCTGGCTGCGCCGCAACGACTATCAGCGCATGCTCGCCGAGGGCGATATCGACCTCGCCGTACTCGAGACGCTGGTCAGCGACCAGGTCGACGCCTGGCTTGCCGACAACATAGCCGATGCCAACATCCTCAGTGAAGCGGACACCAGCGCCAATGCCGGAGATGGAGCTGAATCCAGAACAGGTGCTGACGCTCTCCTCAAACGCCTGCTGATGGCGATGCTGACCGGGCTCGATCAACCCAGTCCCGGTGATTGCGTGCCTTGCGCCGAAGAGGTGCTGGCTTGCCTTCGCCAGCCAGTGCCGTGATCGTCATCAGCGCCAAGCAGACCAGACAGCTCAGCCAACTCAGCCAGGCCAGACAGTTTAGCCTGGCCAAGCAGACCGCCAACCAGGTCGCCAACCGGGAATCAGTGCGATGACAGCCGATGCCAATCCAGCGTTCGCCGCCCAGCTTGGTCGTGAGCTAACCCTCTACGATGCGGTCGATCAGCTCTTTGGCACCCGCATCGGCGAGACGCTGAACGAACTGCTGATCAAAGGACTGATGGACTTCTTCGACGAGGGCCAATCGATTTGGCGCATGCCTGGACGCCGCCAAGGGCTCTTTCGTGCCTGGAGCCGGATCGCGCGGCGCAACCGGCGCTTGAAGATGCGGGGCATGGATGTCGGCGCCATCCTCGCCGAGACCGACCAGCCCGAGGTGATGATCGATCGGGTCATGCGCCGTCTCGGCGTGCCAGAAGCCTTCTGGATGGACAACTTCACCCTCGAGCTCAGCAAGCTCCATGGCTGGGCCGGTTTCGTGCGCTGGCGCGCCCAGGCCCGCCACTACTACTGGCAAGAGCGCAATCCCGCGGATCTCGTCGATTTCCTGGCCATCCGGCTGGTGCTCGCCCTCGCCTTGCTCGAGGACGCCGGTCGACGCCTGAAACGCGACCTCAGCTGGCCGGCGCTTAAAGCCTTTGCCGAAACTCATCCCCACGAATGCCTGCTGCGGCGCGAGCTCAACGCCGGCAGCGTACTGCCGGACTTCGCGCACCGCATTGAGGTTACGCTCGAGCGTGGCGACCCGGCGCGTCTGGATGCGCTCTTTCTCGAGTATGAGCGCGTCAAGCGAGCCCGCGAGGCCCGCACCCGCGCAGCGCGTATCCAGGCCATGGCCGAGCGTGCCGGCATCGCTCGTGATCAGCTGCTCGGGTATCCGGACCACAGACTCTTGCAGCTGATCAATGGGCTCTATGCGCTCAAGGCCAGCGAAGGTATGACCTGGACCCGTGCGCTCGAGCAGACCTATCGCGATCGGCTGCTAGCCGCGCTCGGCCCAACGCTCGCAAACGCCAAGACCCCAGGCGCAGCCAATCAGCTCGATGCGAACAACCAAGAGGATCTCAGCAGCCCCTGCGAGAGCGTCCAGGCGCTGTTCTGTATCGATGTGCGCAGCGAGCGCCTGCGTCGCCAGCTCGAGTTACTCGGCGACTATGAGACCTATGGCATCGCCGGCTTCTTCGGCATCCCGCTCAGCTTCATCGAGTTCGGCAAGGGCCACGAGACCGCGCTCTGTCCGGCCGTCGTGCAGCCACAGAATGTCGTCGTCGAGATGCCGCACACCCATGCCAAGGTCTCGCACTCGCTCTACGAGCTAGCGCACGAGGTGGTGCACGACCTCAAGAACACGGTGCTCGCGCCCTATGTAACGGTCGAGGCGGTCGGGCTGCTGTTTGGCTTCGATATGGTGGGCAAGACCTTTGCGCCGCGGGCTTACAACACCTGGCGGCAACGGCTAGAGAGCCAAAAGCCGCCGCTGCGTCTGCTGATCGATAAGATCAGCGAAGAAGAGGCACGCGAGCTGATCACTCACTTGCAGGACGAGATGATCATCCGCGCCGCCGAGCGGCATTTTGGCATCAAGCGCGAAGCACTCACCAATCCGATGATCCGCGAACTGCGCGAGATCGCGCTCGGGCAACGCCGGGGCCGTGGCTCCCTCTTCGCCGATCGTTTCGACATCGAGCCGGCCAGCGAGGCGGTCTTCATCCGCTCGCTGCAGGTCGAGTACCGGGTCAACCCGGACCAGGCGCGCATTCAGCTTGAGCATCTCGCCAAGATCGGCTTCCGTCACCAGCGCCAGGCACAGCTGGTCGGCAATGCCTTGCGCTCGATCGGCCTCAGCCGGGGCTTTGGCCGCACTGTCCTGGTGGTCGGCCATGGCAGCACTTCGGAAAATAACCCCTATGAGTCGGCATTGGACTGCGGTGCCTGCGGTGGCGATCAAGGGCTGATCAACGCCCGCATCTTCGCCGCCATGGCCAATCGGCGCGAGGTGCGTGAGCTGCTTGTCAAAGATGGCATCTCAATCCCGGAAGAGACCTGGTTCATCCCGCTGCTGCACGACACCACCACCGATGAGATCCTGCCAGCCGACCTGGATCAGCTCCCGCCCGCCCTGCTCACACGCATGACTCGCATCCAAGAGGATCTGACCGCGGCTGGGCGCCTGTGCGCCTTGGAACGCTGCCGCGAGCTCAAAGAGCAGGGCGTCGGCAGTCCAGAGACCGCAGCCCGGCGCGTCAAGCGCCACGCGCTCGATTGGACCCAGGTGCGCCCCGAATGGGGCTTGTCCAGGAATGCCAGCTTCATCATTGGTGGTCGTGCGCTGACGCGTGGGCTCGATCTGGACGGGCGTGCCTTCCTGCACTCCTATGATCATCGACTCGATCCCCAAGGCCGCCTACTCGAAAGCATCCTCTCCGGCCCGCTGATCGTCGCCCAATGGATCAACCTCGAGCATTATTTCTCGGTGGTCGACAATGAAGGTTTTGGCAGTGGCAGCAAAGTCTTCCACAATATTACCGGACGCTTTGGCGTGATGAGCGGCAACCTCAGTGATCTACGCACTGGGCTACCCGCGCAGACGGTGCTCAAAGGTGACCGGCCCTATCACAAGCCGATGCGTCTGCTCACCCTCATCGAAGCCCCGCTGCCCTTGGTGCAGGGGCTGTTGGATCGGCTCTATAAGCCACGCGAACTGGTGCGCAATGGTTGGATCAAGCTCCTGGTACTGGACCCGCAGAACGGATGCCTGCAGGGCTACGAGTCGGGCGCTTGGGCGCCGATCGACGCTAAGACGTCGCGCGAGGCGCGATCCGTATCGGCCTGATCGGTTCGGCCTGATCGGTTCCTGAGGGTCGTCTTGAAGCCGCTCTTTATTGAAACCGCAATGACATAAGGTCACTCACGATGCAAGCGCTCAAACAGAGCTCAATGAAGAAGTTGGAGATTATCGTTCAGGGGGAATACCAAGAGTTCGTGATCGATCTGCTGGAGCGCGCCGGCGTCAGTGGCTGGACCCTGGTGCATAACCTCTCCGGCAAAGGCTCGCATGGCAGCCACGAAGGTCATCTGATGTTCAATACCGATGATGTGTTGGTGATGATCATCACCGCCGTTCCCGAGGATCTTGCCGGCCCCATCCTAGAAGGCCTGACGCCCTTCTTCAACAAACACATGGGCGTGGTCTTCACCAGCGATATCTCAGTGACCCGGCTCGACAAGTTCCAGCAGCCGGCGCCCGGGCAGTAGCCCCGGCATGCCGACAAGGCTTGCGCGATCAATGCTTGCGGAAGGTTCGGACTGCCTTGGGCCTCAGCAGAGACTCCGCTCGAAACCCTGTAACAGGATCTCAAGCGGCATCGGGGTGGCGAAGTAATAGCCCTGGAACAGGGTACAGCCCTCAGCGCGCAGGAGTTGATACTGCGCCTCGTTTTCGACGCCTTCGGCGATGACCGGTATCGAAAACGCCCTGGTCACACTGAGCGCGGCGCGCACAATCACCAGCTGCGAGGGGTTGCGCTCGATATCCTTGATCAGGGTCTGATCGATCTTGACCGCATGAAAGGCCAGTCGCTGCAACTGGATCAGCGAGGACGGGCCGGTTCCATAGTCATCCAAGACCACGGCAATCCCAGCCTGCTGCAGGCGCTTGAGCGCCGCTTCGGCGCGCTCGACATCGGTGAACAACGACTGCTCACTCACTTCAAGCCGGATCTGTTGAGGCTGCAGGCCGGTCGCTTCGACGGTGCGCAACACACGTTGAGCGAAGTCTGTATCGATCAATTGGCGCACACTCACATTGACGCCAAGATGTAGATCGGGGTGGCCAGCCAAAGGGCGTATCGAGGCGAAATCCTCGCAAGCGCGACGCAGCACCCAGTCATCGATGGCCTGGATCAGCCCACTGTCCTCGGCCAACTGCAAGAAGGCGTCCGGTCGGCGTAGATCCCGCTCCGAGGCGGCCCATCGCACCAGCGCCTCGCAGCCGCACCATTGACCATCGGCATTGACCAGCGGCAGATAGTGCAGCGTCAGTTCCTCCCGCGCCAAGGCCTGGCGCAAGGCGAGCGAACGGCTCTCCTTGAACTCGATCGCCTGCTGCATGCTCGCTTGGAAGAAGCGCCAGGTATCGCGACCGCCCTGCTTCGCCGCGTACATCGCAATATCGGCCTGTTTCATCACCTCATCGGCATTGCACGCGGCATTGGCGAACAAAGTGATGCCGATGCTCGTGGAGCAATACAGCAGGCGATCCTGGGCACCGGTGAGCCGATAAGGAACGGCGGCCAAGCGCGCGATCTTCGAGGCAATGCCCGCGGCCTCTCGAGTCGCCACCTCGGAATCCGTGCTGAGCGCCTCGCACAGCACCACGAACTCATCGCCCCCAAGCCGAGCCGCCGTATCGGTTTGCCGCAGCGCCTCACGCAAGCGTTCACTGAAGGTGATCAAGAGTTGATCACCAACCGCATGGCCGAGCGTATCATTGACCCGTTTGAAGCCGTCGAGATCCAGCAGTAACAGCGCCCGATGGCCGGCCTGACGATCGGTCAGGGTGATGGCATGCTCTAACCGGTTGAGCAAAAGCCGGCGATTCGGGAGACCGGTCAGCTCGTCATAGAGTGCGAGTTGCTCGATCCGCGCCGAGACCTGCTGCTGCTCGGTCATATCGTCGCAGACGCCGACCAGGCAGTAGCCCTCTGTCATCCTGTCCTGAATGCGCTGCGCATGCACTCTGAGATGCCGGCATTCTCCAGAGGGCAACAGCACCCGGAGCTGCACGAGGCGCGCTTCATCCGACCGGGTCACGCGGAGCATGGCACGCAGTGCACGAAAACGGTCGTCTGGGTGGACCAGATGGCGCCATGTGGCAAGGTCGATCTTCAGATGCCGAGCGTCCAGACCATGTAGCCTGTGCATCCAGTCATCCCAAGAGAGCTGAGGTTGCTCGAGATCGTATTCCCAGACACCGATGCCAGCCGCGGCGATCGCAAGGCGCAATCTGCGCTCGCGCAAGCGACTCTCGGGATCTTGCACATCGGCGCTGGCGTTGTTCCCCGTCCCCAGGGCGGTGACATCTGCTTGCTTGGAGGGTCCTTCTGGCATTGGTGGTGCACAGCCTATGGAGCGATCCTATCGCGATCCTTGATTCTAGCAATCTGGGTCAGCCAATCAAGTGGCATCGACGCCAATCAAGTAGCATCGACATGAGCCTCTTTCATAAGGGCTTGAGGCTGAGGCGCGAGACTTCGCTAAAATGACATCGGCATCACCAGGTGCTCGAGGCGGTTTTTGCCCACCCAACCTGCAGAAGGACCATCGTTCATGACCCCAATCAACCTGCACGCCCGGCTTGGCCCATTCGGTATCGCTGGCCTGCTGTCCGTCCTGCTTCTTAGCGGCTGCGCCGAAGATCCGATGGGGCCTGAGAATCGGTTCGCGCTCATCGCCTTCGGCCAGTGCAGCCACAACCAAGCGCTGATGCTGGTCGATCAGGCTATCGCAAAAGGCCATGCCGACAATCTCGAGCGCGGGCTGATGCTGAAGGCCGCCATCCTCCGTGATCGCGGCGATCTAGCGGCTGCTGAGGCGCTCTATCCTAAGATCGATGCGGCCTGGCAAGCAGCAAAAGAGAAGACCCTATCCCCCAGCCGACGCGAGCGAGAGATTCAGATGTTCATCAATATTGCCCAAGCCGAGCGGCATGCAAAGGGTCTCGATCCCTCTTGTCAGGGGACAGCTGATTAACCCCAGGGGCAATTGAGCCTGTGGTCTCAGCCGATCACTGAAATGGTTCAGCGGCGGAAGATTTTCCTTTCAACCACCTAACGACCAGTGTATGCTCCCGCCATCGATCATCGCGTTGTGCAAGCCGATGGAGTTCGGGCTGCGCAACCCCGCCTCACGCTTTACCTCGCTTTATCGACCCGACGGATGACCTGTTCATCCACCGCTACGGCCGCTTGATGTGCACACCGGTCTGCGGCGGTTCACTTTCCTACGGTGTGTATTTCCAGAGAGACGAGACTGATGAATATCTACGTTGGCAACTTGGCCTACAGCGTGACCCAGGATGAGCTCCGTGAAGCCTTTGGCGCTTACGGCGAAGTCGAAAGCGCGAACCTGATCATGGACAAATTCACGGGCGAATCGAAGGGCTTCGGCTTCGTCGAGATGCCTAACAACAGCGAGGCGGACGCCGCTATCAAGGCACTCAATGAGCAGCCGATGAAGGGCCGTCCGATTCGTGTCAATCAGGCGAAGCCGCGCGCTGAGCGTGGTGGTCGTCCAGGTGGCGGCGGTGGTGGCGGTGCTGGCGGCGGTCGTCGCTGGTAAGCCCTGATCACAGGGCCCCTTTCCTCGGCCGAGGAAAGGGGCTTCCGGTGAGATCAACGGCCGGAACGGGATCACTCTCGTTCCGGCCGTTTTGCGTTGCAGCCCCCGCTGACGAATCGGCAACACGGAACAGGCCAAGCTGAGGTAGGATTCTGGTTTGTTCCAGACATCCACCCCGCCCAAGAGAAGATCATGTTGGATAAGAAGCTCCTCGATATCCTCGTCTGCCCGGTGACCAAAGGCCCACTGATCTACGACAAGGACAACGCGGAATTGGTCGCCGTCGCGGCCCGACTCGCCTATCCGATCCGCGACGGCATCCCGGTGATGCTCGAGGACGAAGCGCGCGTGCTGAGCGAGGAAGAGGCCGAGGCTTGGCGCAAGAAGTCATCATGAGGGCAACGCTAGGTGCGGCCACTCTGATGCCCAGCAGTTCGAGGTTATTCATAGCGCATCAAGTGCGCTGAGGAGGTTACAAGCATGAAGGTGCTCGTCACGGGAAGCGCTGGCTTTATCGGCTCAGCGCTATCGATTCGGCTGCTCGAGCGCGGCGACGAGGTCGTCGGTATCGATAACCTCAACGATTACTACGATGTCGAGCTCAAACGGGCACGGCTCGCGCGGACCCAGGGCCATCCCGGCTTTACGGATCTGCGCCTGCATCTCGAAGACCGCGAGGGTATTGCGCAGGCCTTCGCCGAGCATCAGCCCGATCGAGTGGTGAACCTCGCAGCCCAAGCCGGCGTGCGCTACTCGATCGAAAACCCACTGGCCTATGTCGACACCAATCTGGTCGGCTTTGCCCACATTCTCGAGGGCTGCCGGCACAACGGCGTCGAGCATCTGGTCTATGCCTCGAGTAGCTCGGTCTATGGCGCCAACACCAACATGCCGTTCTCGGTCCACGACAACGTCGATCACCCACTGAGCCTCTATGCCGCTAGCAAGAAGGCGAATGAGCTGATGGCGCATACCTACAGCGAGTTATACCGGCTACCCACGACTGGACTGCGCTTCTTTACCGTCTACGGCCCCTGGGGCCGGCCAGACATGGCGCTGTTCCTGTTCACGCGCGCCATTCTCGCCGGTGAGCCGATTCAGGTCTTCAACTACGGCAAACATCGGCGCGACTTCACCTATGTCGACGATATCGTCGAGGGCGTGATCCGGGTGCTCGATCGCATTCCCGAGCCGAATCCGAACTGGAGTGGTGGCGCCCCCGACTCGGCCACTAGCAGCGCCCCCTACCGGCTCTACAACATCGGCAACAATAGCCCGGTCGAGCTGATGCACTATATCGAGACCTTGGAGCAATGTCTGGGTAAAACCGCGGAGAAGGAGCTGCTGCCCCTGCAGCCTGGCGATGTACCAGACACCTATGCCGATGTCAGCGACCTGGTCGACGAACTCGGCTATCGCCCGGCGACTAGCGTCGAAGACGGCATTCGCCGCTTCGTCGACTGGTATCGCGACTACTACCAGGTGTGACGCAGGTGTGAAGCTCAAGCCCAGGGCGGGGTGTCGGTACTGGTCGCGTCCTCCGCTGCCGATACCCTCGTCGTCTTCGGCTGGCTCGGCGCCTGGATGTCGAGCGCCGAGGGCGGCGCTGGGACCGATGGCTCAGACAACACCTCAAACTCTTCACAGAGGCAGGCCAGAACGGCGCGCAATTCAAGCGAGAGCAGCGCAAGCTCCGCATCCAGCAGAGCGCCCTCATCATCGGCGTCGCCGGTGTCGAGCTCATTCGTCACCTCATCGGCAAAGCGCAAGCGCTTGAGGCTGAGATCCTCGCCCAGCAACAGCGAAAACCGCTCCTTCCAGTTGATACCGACGCTCACCGCGCGCTTGCCGGTCTCCAGATGGTTGCGGATCTCCGGCGCGCTCAGATCCTGACCCCGGCAGCGCACCGTCGAGCGCGCATCCTCGGCGTCCTGCAGCACGCAAGAATCCTCGAGCTCGATGCCGTCGGCGGCCTTGCCGGAGCGTATCCAGTTGCTCAGGCGCTCAGCAGCGATGACCTGCGGCTCCAGCGGCTTGACTGGGAAGCTGCCCAAGCTCTCGCGAAGCAACGCCAGCAGCTCTTCAGCCGCCTTGTCGCTGCCGGCGTCGATGACCACCCAGCCCTCAGCAGCGTCGATATAGGCGCGCACCACCCGCGAGCGGGTGAAGGCCTTGGGCAACATTTCGGCGAGTAATTCCTCGCGCAGTTGGGTGCGCTCGCGCCGGGCGACCTCGCGCATCTCGGCCTGCTCGATCTCGGCGATGCGCTCGGCCACCGCCTCGGTCACTACTGAGCCTGGCAGCAGCCGCTCTTGCCGGCGCATCGCGACCAGATGCACCTTGCCGACCGTATGCACCAGCATCTCGGCCTTCGGCCCCAGCGGCGCGGTCCAGCCCATGGTGGCGGTCTCGACCGGACCACAGGGGCGGAAACGGCGCTCGCCCAACTGCGCATGTAGGCCCATCTGATCGAGCTCGAATGGCACCTGAAGCCGATACACCTTGGCGTTCTTGAACATGGCCGAGTCTCCGCAAAAAGCCCGGCATTATGAACCTCGCTGCTGTCTGCGCAAGTGGTTTCGAGAAAGCGGGCAATGGGTGCGGTCTGAACCGCCCCTGGTTGAGGCTGGCTGGAGCTGCAGCCGACGACGATTAACCGCGAGACGGCAGGTCGCTTGCAGGATCGGCAGATGCCTGACTCAACGCAGCTCGGTACGCACGTATCGCCGCCGAGGTGGTGTCATCGCCATCGAGAAAACGCTCAAGCAGCCTCAGGTCGAGACCGGGCAGGATCTCACTGGTTGCCACCGGCTGGTACTGCTCATCGCCCCACATATAGGGCGTCAATCGCGCGCGCCGCCAGATCCAAACCTCAGCAACACCAAGCCGGTGATACAGATCGAGCTTATCGATCCCGCCCGAGGTCCAGATCACCTCGATGGCGAGATGCGGCCGTTCAAGCGTGGTGTCGGTTCCAAAGATGTAGCACTCGTCAGGCTCCAGGCCGGCTTCCTTGGCCGCCTCCTTGAGCGTCCAGCTGCCAAGGGTGGTGAACTCGATATCCTGCTCCTGGCAATAGACCTCGACGAGGCAACCGATGAGCGATTTCAGCCGTTCATGATGCGAAGATGGGCTCATGATTTCAATGACTCCTCGGTCATAGAGGATTCTCGGCACCGATCTTTCGCCACGCATGGCCAGAACGCGCTCGAAATCATCCCAGTTGGCCTGTTGAAGGAAAATGCGGTGGTCCTCGATGGCGGCATCAGCCAGCAGCTCGGCCGGAATCGCGACATGAGCAAGCCGAGTCTTGACCGGCGGCTGAGGAATCATTGGTCGGACATGCCCAGACATGGCTGATCACCCTTGAGGCTGTTGGCTACACAAGACTCAGCTTAGCCGGTCACCCGGCATCAATACCACTCGCACGGGACCTCAGGCCAACGCCGTCGGGCGCAGCGGCACCCGGCGCGCACTAAAATCACCCTGCTCGGCCTCAAACACCCCGGCGCAGCGGGTGCCGCAATGCTCACAGGCCCCCTCAGCCGTTAAGCCCCAGCGCCCAAGCCGGTACCAATCGCGCTCGATCAGCAGATGCCCACAGGCGTGGCACCAGGTACTGTTGCCCTCGCCGTCATGCACGTTTCCGGTATAGGCATGCTGCACCCCCTGCTCGCGCGCGATTCGCCGCGCGCGGGTCAGGGTTGCCGCTGGCGTCGGCGGCACATCAAGCATCTTGTAGGCGGGATGGAAGGCGCTGAAATGCATCGGCACATCCGGCCCCAGATGCTCAACCACCCAGGCTGCCATCCGCGCCAGCTCGGCATCGCTGTCGTTCTCGCCCGGGATCAGCAAGGTCGTCAGTTCGAGCCAGACGTCGGTCTCCTGACGCAGGTACTCCAGGGTCTCCAACACCGGGCCGAGTCGGGCGCTGCAGAGACGCTTGTAGAAGTCATCCGTGAAGCCCTTCAGATCGACGTTCACGGCGTCCATCTCGGCGAAGAAGGTCTCGCGTGCGCCGGGACTGATATAACCCGCGGTGACGGCGACGTTGCGAATGCCTCGCTCCCGGCAGGCATGAGCGGTGTCACAGGCATACTCGAGGAAGATGACCGGATCATTGTAGGTGTAGGCGACGCTGTGGCAGCCGTGCTTGAGCGCAGTATCCGCGATCTGTTCCGGCGTCGCCTCGGCGGCAAGCAGATCCATCTCGCGGGATTTGCTCATATCCCAGTTCTGGCAGAAGCGGCAGGTCAGGTTGCAACCGGCGGTACCGAACGAGAGCACCGAGGTGCCCGGCAGGAAGTGATTGAGCGGCTTCTTCTCGATTGGGTCGATACAGAAACCGCTAGCGCGGCCATAGGCATAGAGCAGGATCTCATCGCCCTCGCGCCCACGCACGAAACAGAGTCCGCGCTGCCCCTCATGGAGCGCACAGGCGCGCGGACAGATATCGCATTGAATCCGCCCGTCATCCAGCTGATGAGAGAACGGCGTGGGATGGCCGCGGGCTTGACGATGTTGTAGACCTCGTGGACCTAGTGAATCTTGTGTGTTGGCTGTCGACTTGAACATCATGCGCCTGTTTCTTGCTCCATCGTTTGCTCTGAAGCCTCACGCTTTCTTGACTAAAATTGTAGTCGGCATGTCGGCCACCGGTTACCCTGCCGTCAGGGCGCTAGTCAGGGCGCTATCGTCGGAGGTAGCCGAAATCGCAGCGCGCGTCCTGAACAGGAAGCCTTCTAT
Organism: Lamprobacter sp.; assembly: GCF_034860625.1. NCBI lineage: Bacteria > Pseudomonadati > Pseudomonadota > Gammaproteobacteria > Chromatiales > Chromatiaceae > Lamprobacter > Lamprobacter sp. The sequence goes on along the minus strand of NZ_JAYESN010000016.1, from coordinate 18,355 downwards.
GGAAACCGCCTGTAGGTTAGCCTGGGCCGGCCCAGCATGGCGTAATGGTCTCGTTGCACGAGGTAACATGACAATGATGCGAAGGGTACAAGCGCCGGCCGTCGCCGGTCTCTTCTACACCGCTGATCCACAACAGCTGAGCGCCGACGTGCGAGGCTTTGTCGCCGAGGGCGTTGCACGCGCCGGCGACAAGCGGCTCCAACGCGCCAAGGCGATCATCGTGCCACATGCCGGCTATGTCTATTCGGGCGCTATTGCTGGCAGCGCCTACGCGGCCATCGCCGAGCAAGCGGCACAGATCAAGCGGGTACTGATCCTGGGGCCGCCACACCGAATCCCGGTGCGCGGGATCGCGATCTCTGGCGCCTCTGCCTTTGAAACCCCGTTGGGTCAAGTGCCGATCGACGAGGAAGTCGTCGAGCGCCTGATCGCCGATTACCCGCAAGTCAGCCGTCATGATCAAGCCTTTAATGGCGAGCACTGCATCGAGGTACAGCTTCCATTTCTCCAAGTCTTGCTCGAGCACTTCAGCATCGTTCCGATGCTCGTCGGCGAGATCGATGCCCAACAGGTCGCCGAGATTCTGGAGCCTTTCTGGGCGCAAGACGAAAGCCTGATCTTGATCAGCTCTGATCTCAGTCATTATCTGGATGACGCCACTGGGCAAGCACTCGATGCGCGCACCTCGGAGTCCATCCTGAACCTGCAGCCAGAGCGCATTGGCTCTGAGCAGGCTTGCGGCCGCCATGCCATCGCTGGCCTGCTGCAATTGGCCAAGCGACACCAAGGCAAAGCGCGGCTGCTTGATCTGCGTAACTCGGGTGATACCGCTGGACCGCGCGACCGCGTGGTAGGCTATGGCGCCTATGCGTTCGGTTGATCTTCCTCCCCCAGCCATGAGTGCAGCATCACTGGATGCGCCCGCACGGCAGCGCTTACTTGAGATCGCGCGGCAATCCATTAGGCATGGTCTCAATCAGGACGGTGCCTTGCCCATCGTCGCCGAACAGGAGTCCTCCCGCCTACGCGAGCAACGGGCGAGCTTCGTCACGCTGGAACGCCAAGGCCGATTACGGGGCTGTATTGGCCATCTGGAGGCTATCACCGCCCTCGCCTGCGACGTCGCCGAGAACGCGCATGCCGCGGCCTTCCTAGATCCAAGGTTCGCACCGCTGTCGGCCCAAGAATTCGACGATCTGAAGATCGAGATCTCCGTGCTGACTCCACCACAGCCAATCGCATTCAGCAACGAGGCTGAGCTGCTTGCGGCCATCGAGCCCGGTCTCGATGGGCTCATCCTCCGCGAGGGGGCGCGGCGCGGCACCTTCTTGCCCTCGGTCTGGGCACAGCTTCCAAGCCGCGAGACCTTTCTGCGGCATCTGAAACAAAAAGCGGGACTCGCCCCTGAACACTGGTCTGAGCAGATCCAGGTCGCTCGCTACCGGACCGAATCCTTCAGCGAGTAATTCCGCGCCGCCGTCGTGAACGAAATCCCGCTGTCTGTCCTGTTCGCATCGCTAGGGGCATTATTGCTGCTGTCCGGATTCTTCTCTGGTTCCGAGACGGCGTTGATGACGCTGAACCGCTACCGGTTGCGACATCAGGCTGAGCACGGCAAGCGCGGCGCCATCCTTGCTCAGCGCCTGCTCGAACGCCCCGATCGGCTGATCGGCCTGATCCTGCTGGGCAACAACTTCGTCAACATCCTGGCCTCCTCGCTCGCCACCGTCATCGCGCTGCGCCTCGGTGGCGAAGGCGCCATCGCCGCCGCGGCTGGGCTGCTCACGTTGATTATCCTGATCTTCTCGGAGGTGACCCCAAAGACCCTAGCCGCGTTGCATCCGGAGCGCATTGCCTACCCCGCGGCCTTTGTCTATACACCCTTGCTGAAGCTGCTGTATCCGGTCGTCGCCGCTGTCAATCTGATCACCAATGGTCTACTCGCCTTGATGGGCGTGCGCCCGCAGTCGAGCCAGGCCCACGCCCTCAGCCGCGAAGAACTGCGCACCGTGGTCAATGAGGCCGGTGCGATGATCCCACCGCAGAGCCGCGACATGCTAATCGCGATCCTGGACTTGGAGAATGCCACGGTCGAGGAGATCATGATCCCGCGCAACGAGGTCGAAGGCATTGATCTGCAAGATCCCGCAGACGAGATCATTGCCGCGATCCGCCGCGCCAATTACACCCTGCTGCCCTTGTTCGACGGCAGCTTCGATAACCTCGTTGGCCTGATCCATTCGCGCACCGCGATGCACGCATTACTCGAGCATGGCTTTGGCCGAGGTCAACTGGATAAGGACTACCTACGCTCGATTGCGCGCGAGCCCTACTTTGTTCCCGAGGGAACCCATCTGTATCAGCAACTGGTGAATTTTCAGCGTGCGCGTCAGCGGGTTGGACTCGTGGTCGACGAATATGGTGATTTCCAGGGTCTCGTCACCCTCGCCGACCTGCTCGAAGAGATCGTCGGCGAGTTCACCACTGACCCCGCCGATGCCTATCCGGATATCCATCGCGGTGACGACGGCAGCCTGCTCATCGACTGTACCATCACCATCCGCGAGCTCAATCGAGCCATGCGCTGGTCGCTGCCAACCCATGGGCCGAAGACCCTCAATGGCCTTATCATCGACTATCTCGAGACTATTCCGGAGCCAGGCACCAGTCTCAAACTGCACGGCTATCCACTTGAGATTATCCAGACCGATGAGACTGCGGTGAAGACCGTCCGCTATCGCCAGCTGCTCCAATCGCCTCTCAAGCAAGCAGTTGCTGCGCAAACTCAGCCGGCAAGCCATGGCCTTGGAGATGGCAAATGGCCAGGACGCTGACCTTGATTCAGCAATGTCTTGGATTCAGCAATGTCTTGTTCGGACGATTCGATTCATCAGACGAGAGTGATCCATGTTGAAGCGGCTTTACCGTCTAATGTTGTCGACCCTCTTGACGCTCACCTTGATGTCAGGATGTGGCCGGCAACCACAATGCCAGCAAGACAGTGACTGCCCTTCATCCGGCACTTGCTTTGAAAGCGTTTGCGATGCGGGAATCTGCAAAGCCACCATGATTGAGCATTGCTGCGGCAATGGCATTTGCGAAAGCCTCGTCAAACCCAGCCTGCAGCCTTCCCGCGAACCACTCACATCCGAAGATGAAGCGCCTGCGCCTAACCCGCTTTTAGATATCATCTCCGAAAGCGGAACTGAACGCGCAGCGATTGAAAACGAATGCACCTGCCCAGAAGACTGCGGCGAGTGTGAAAAACATATCTCTTATCAGGCGGAGAATGGCGAGACGGTCAAGACCGAATATATTAAAATGCAATGCACCGAATTTAGAACCTGCGAGCCGGGTTATAGCAAAGAAGACCAGATTGAAATCTATGAATTTCGTGAAACGACTCTGAATGACATTGTTTTCAATATCATCGCGCGCTATCCTAACCCGTTAGCGGTCAATAAGGATCGCATTGATCTCGAGCTTGAGCTGGTCGAGATCAATGACCCGAGAATCCTTTACCCGATCAGAATCACCAGCGCGCTAGCCCTTGACGGGGCCATCCTGTTTGGCCAAAACCTCGACAGCTACTCGATCGAGGCTCCGGATGATCGCGTGCAGATATCGATTCCCATCATCAAACCGAGGAGATTGCCGGAAGCAGATCACCAGCTCAACATCCGCCTGAGCCTGGAATACCTCTATCTCGAAGAGAAACAAGTCATTGACAATGGGATGCTTGTTTACGACACATACGGGCGACCGGTGATGCAGATCGTGAGAGACACCGTCATCAAGCCAAACTTGGTCTTCACTCTTGAGGAGAATATTCGGGTGATGGATTTAAGGGCTGGAGCCCTGCGTCAAGCCGCACCCTGAGTACATTGTGCTCAAACTCAAGGATTATTTGAGCAAGGCACTGGCCCATACTTTTCACAGCCTGACTTATCTCGGATGGGATCAAGGAACATCGCCTCATACCAACCTACCTTTTTGCCACAGATATGGTAAAGGTTCACCGCGGTGGTTTGACCTTTGAAAAAGGACATGGCGCCGATGGCGAGGATGACCAAGACAACGATGACAGGCAACAACACGAGCAGTTTCACTAAAGGTTCTCCTTAATAAGTTAGAGAGCGAGGGCCATCACCTCAATGCAGCCGCATCGGTTGACCGCCCAGTTCATCGATGATCCTTGTCACGGCAGCAATCTGTTCAGCATCATCGGAGACCTCGACGAAGCGGCGCAGATCGCCAAGCGCCGCCGGCGTATAGTCGAGATCACGGTACAGAAGACCGCGTTCGCGCAGTTCATCAGGCAGGTTCGGCGCTAGTGTCAGTGAGGCGGTCAGCGCTGCAAGCCGATTAACCCGCTCGCCGCGGTCGCGATAGATGCCAGTCAGATTACGCAACATCCGCACCAGGATCTCGCGCTTGGTCGCCGGGCGCAGCAGCGCCGGATGGCTTTGAATACTCAGCGTGCCTCGGCCATAGAGATCGGCTAGACGCTGATCCAGCTCAGCTTCTGGCAGCGCGACCCCGCCGGCATAGACATCCAGCATCAAGGCCGTATCGCCGCGGCCGATGCGGACCAGGAAATGTCCAGGAAAGCCGACCCCATAGGCTGGCAGGCCAAGGCGACGAGCGATCTCGATATAGAGCACCGAAAGGGTGATCGGAATACCGAGCCGACGGCTCAGCACCTGATCCAGAAAGCTGTTGCGTGGGTCGTAGAAGTCGTCTTGATTGCCAGCGAAGCCAATCTCCTCGAACAGAAACTGATTTAGCGCCCTCACCTTGTCGAACACATCGGCTTGTGGCAGCAGGCGCGTACCCGCTTCAGCGGCCAGTCGATCCAAGGCCGCGAGGGTTTCATTGGCTGCTAAGTCCTGTTGAAACAGGCCGCTCACCGCCAGTGCCGCAGCAGCGAGATCGATCCCGTCATCCGGTTGCCGGGCGAGTTGTGCGAAGGCTTGCTGTGCGTTGGTCATTACAACTTCTCCTGCCGAAAGGCATCATGCGCCATTAGCACACGCTCGGCTCCGAACCAGAGGCTCAGTTCAGCACCAGAGGTCGCTCGCTCGGGAGACCGACGCGCGCCAGGTAAGCCTATAGCATGCAGCGTCAAGCCTCTGAACAAAAGCCCAGCATGCGATCTAAACATTGACCCCTTCGCCGGACTACGGGAGGCTAAACAGGCTCTCTAACGCCCTCAACGCTTGCAGCCGCCACTGAACATCGATGGACGCGCCAACCCTCTCGCCCAGCTTGCCGACCTCGCTCTCTACATCCACCGCACTCGAGATCCTCAGCCGCACCTTCGGCTACGCCAGCTTCCGCGGTGCGCAGGAGCAGATCATCAGCCATGTCGCCGGCGGCGGCGATGCACTGGTGCTGATGCCGACCGGCGGCGGCAAGTCGCTTTGCTACCAGATCCCGGCGCTGTTACGCCCCGGCACCGGCATCGTTGTCTCACCGCTGATCGCCTTGATGCAAGATCAAGTCGACGCCCTGCGTCAGCTGGGCTTGCGCGCGGCCTTCCTGAACTCCGCGCTGGATCTAGACCAGCAACGCCAGGTCGAGCAGGCCCTGCTCAGCGGCCAGCTGGATCTGCTCTATGTCGCCCCCGAGCGCCTGCTGACCGAGCGCTTCCTCGCCCTGCTCGAGCGCGCGCAGGTCGCCCTGTTTGCGATCGACGAGGCGCACTGCGTCTCGCAATGGGGCCATGACTTCCGCCCCGAGTACGTGCAGCTCAATCACCTGCACGAGCGCTGGCCGCAGATCCCGCGCATCGCCCTCACCGCCACCGCCGATGGCCCGACCCGCAACGAGATCATCACCCGCCTGCAGCTCGAGCAGGCCGGGCACTTCGTCTCCAGTTTCGACCGGCCAAACATCCGCTACCGCATCGTCGAGAAGCAGAGTCCGCGCCAGCAGCTACTGCGCTTCCTGCGCCAGGAGCATTCTCAGGATGCCGGCATCGTCTATTGCCTATCGCGCAAGCGGGTCGAGGAGACCGCTGACTTTCTCCGCACCCAGGGCTTCAATGCACTGCCCTATCATGCCGGGCTCAGCGCCCAGATGCGTCAAGCCCACCAGGCCGAGTTCCTGCGCAGCGAGGGCGTGATCATCTGCGCCACCATCGCCTTCGGCATGGGCATCGACAAGCCCGATGTGCGCTTCGTCGCGCATCTGGATCTGCCCAAGAGCATCGAGGCCTATTATCAGGAGACTGGGCGCGCTGGCCGCGATGGGCTGCCAGCTGATGCCTGGCTGACCTACGGGCTCAGCGACGTCGTCAGCCTGCGCCGCTTCATCGAGAACTCCGAGGCCGAAGAGCGCTTCAAGCTGGTCGACCTGCACAAGCTCAATGCCCTGCTCGGCCTCTGCGAGACCACCCGCTGCCGGCGCCAGGTGCTGCTCGACTATTTCGGTGAGACCGGCAGCCCAGCCTGCGGCAATTGCGACACCTGCCTGACCCCGGTCGACTGCTACGACGACAGCACGGTGATTGCGCAAAAGGCGCTGTCCTGCATCCATCGCACAGACGAGCGCTTCGGCGCCGCTTATTTGACCAATGTGCTGCTCGGCAAGGCCGATGCGCGCATGCGCCGCTTCGGTCATGATCGGGTCAGCACCTTCGGTATCGGCAAGGAGCTGAGCGCCGACCAATGGAAGTCGGTCTATCGGCAGCTGGTGGCGGCGGGGCTGGCCCAAGTCGATATCGAGGGCCACGGCGGGCTGCGGCTCAATCGCGAGGCCTGCCGGCCGCTCTTCCGCGGCGAGCAGGAGGTCAAGCTGCGCCGCGATCCCGACCGCAAGCGCTCGAGCACCGAGCGCCGCGCACCGGCTGCAGCGCCCACCGACCCCGAGGCCAACGCGCTCTGGGAGCGCCTGCGTGGTCGCCGCCGCGCGCTGGCCGATGAGCAAGGCGTGCCGCCCTTCCATGTCTTCCCCGACAGCACCCTGCGCGAGCTGGTCGCTTACCGACCACGCAACCCCGATGAGCTAGCGCGGATCAGCGGTGTTGGCCTGGTCAAGCTCGAGCGCTATGGCGAGGCCTTTCTTGCCGAACTGCTGATGCATGAGACCGAGCACGGCCGTCCCGAGCATCTGCCGCCGCTGCCACCAGAGAAGCTGCGCCCCGAGCGCGGGCGTGATGTCCAAGGGGGCGCCGTCCGTGGCAGCGGCGGCGCTGGCGCTGGGCCTGGAATCCGGGCAGGAACTCCGGCCGGAGCTGGCTTGAGTGCGGGCGCTGCTGGCACCGCATCCGGCACAACCTCCAGCGGCCGGATCTGGCAAAGCGGCCTCAGTGACACCGTCCGCGAGACCCTAGCACTCGCACGCGCCGGGGCCGATATCGACGAGATTGCCCAACGGCGCGCGCTCAAGCCCACCACCGTCTACAGCCATCTCGCGCGCTGCATCAAGCTTGGCGAGTTGTCGTTGCGCGAAGCCGTATCGCTATCCGAAGCAGAACTGAAGACCATCCGCTACGCGCTTGAGCAGATCCCCCCTGATTCGGCCATGGCACTAAAACCCGCCTTCGACGCCCTCAACGGCGAATACGACTACGGGGTGCTGCGCTGCGTGCGGGCGGGCATGGATCAAGTGTAAGTGAGCACTCGGTCAATCCATTGATTTTGGAGCCGGACTCCGTTGTGGTGCCCATGGATTCAGTAGCGCGATACCCAACCCTTCAAAGTCTGACACATTCCGGGTGACGAGTATGAGTCTGTGCTGAATCGCTGTTGCCGCGATCATTGAATCACGGAAGCTGCGTGCGTCGGGCACATGCATTGGTGCACAGAGCTGCGCCGTTTGTGCTGTGAAGGGCAGCACCTGATCCTGGAATTGTTGGATGACCGTTGTGGCCCATGCGCGCAAAATGGCTCCCTGCAGTGCGTCCTTACGCTCCATGCGCAGCACTCCCATCTCCAGTTCTAGCACCGACACGGCAGATAAGTAGAGCTGGTGTGCAGGTACGGTGTCTGCCCAGGCTCGAACGGCTGCAGATGGCCGTCGTTTGCCGCTGCGTAACTCAGAAATGACATTGGTATCGAGTAAGAACATGCGCGCTCATCAGAAGTCCGCGGGTTTTAGATCGTTCCCGGTGAGTGTTGGCGGATCAAAGTCGATATCCCCGCCTGGTATTGCCTCCATGATCGCCAAGAGACTTTTCGGCGCATCTCTAGTCAGTCTGTAGTAGTCGTCGATCTTCAGCAGCGCGTAAGCCGGTCGCCCCCCGTCGGTGACGATCACCGGGCCAGCACTGGCCGCCCTCTTCGCCTCGGTTAGATCACGCGCAAAATCACTCGAAGTGACTGTAGTCATCGGCATTTCAATGTCCTCATGGGCCGTCTCGACGCTGTGATGAGGCAACGCCAAAGGGGTTGGCAAGCTGTTGCAGCAGCCCGATCAGCACGTCCATCAAGGCTTTGCCGAGCAATTCATGCCGGGGATGCAGTGGGCGCAGCTCATGCAGGCAGTCTAGCCGATTGACGCAGGCCGGTGGAGGGGCTGACCCGTCAAACGACCACGACCGCGGATCTCAAGGCTACAGCATCCGGGCTTCATCCTGCGCCAGCCTTTCTCGATACCATGCGAAGTTGATGCGCAGGCGCGGTGTCGGCGCCGCACCAGGGGGGGATCCAGCGTCCCGGCTCCTTTATACTGCCGACCTGCGTCGCCTTTTGGTCATCCGCGATGAAATTCCCCTACGGCATCGCTGACTTCCACAAGATCATCTGCGAGGGCTACTACTACGCCGATCGCACCGATCGCATCCGCACGCTGGAGAACCTCGGCGATCAGATCCTCTTCCTGCGTCCACGCCGCTTCGGCAAGACCGCCTGGCTGACCACGCTGGAGAACTACTACGATCTGGCGCGTGCAGGGGAATTCGAGGCGCTGTTCGGCATGCTCGCCATCGGCCGCGATCCTACTGCACGGCGTAACCGTTACTTCGTGCTGCGCTGGGATTTCTCCATGGTCGATGCCAGTGGCAGTCTGGCCGAGATTCGCCAGGCCCTGCACGATCACATCAATGGTCAGGTCAAGGCATTCTTTCTGCGCTACCGCGCGCAACTCGGCGACGCCGACCTGAGCGTTGACGCGCTTGGATTGCGCGCGGACAACGGCTTGGTCGCACTGCGTTCTGCCGTCAGCGCCGCCCGCGCCCAGGGCCATGATCTCTATCTCCTAATCGATGAATACGACAACTTCGCCAACGAGCTGATGCAAGGGCGCCGGGCCGATTACGATGCCCTGGTCTCGGGCGAGGGGCTGCTGAAGACGGTCTTCAAGGCGGTCAAGTCCTTGGCCTCGGGCGCGGGCATCGACCGGGTGTTTATCACCGGCGTCTCGCCGGTGGTGCTAGCGGATATCTCCAGCGGCTATAACGTCGCCAAGGACATCAGCCTGGATGCCCGATTCGTCGATCTTTGCGGTTTCACCGAGGCCGAGGTGGCATCGGTGCTTGAGCAACTCGCCGGTGAACAGGCACGCGACCCGGACTGGTCGGCACGCATGCTGGCGACCATGCGCGCCTGGTACAACGGCTATCGCTTCGGCTATGAGCCTGGGCCTGGACTCTACAACCCGACCTTGGCGCTGTACTTTTTCGAGGCCCTGGCCGCCACCGGTCAGCCCCCGCGCGAGATGCTCGACAGCAATCTGGCGATGGACCGCAACCGCATCGACTTCGTTGCCCGCCAGCCGCATGGCGCGGAGGTCATCGGCGCCGCGCTCGACCCCGAGCATCCACCGGTCATCGCCAGTCTGGCGCACCGCTTTGGCGTCGAGGACATGCGCCGCGCGCCTCGGGACGCGCCCTTTCTGGGCTCACTGCTGTATTTTCTCGGCGCACTGACGCTCAAGGATCAGACGCCCTTTGGTGAACTGGTGCTGGGCATCCCGAACTTGGTCATCCGCAAGCTCTATGTTGAGCGGTTTCGCGACGGGCTCTTCCCCGACTATCCCGCGCGTGAAAGCCTGCGCGTCGCAGCCAAGGCCCTCTATACCAAAGGCGACTTAGCACCGCTGATCGCGGTGCTGGAGGCCAACCATCTGCGCGTCTTCGATAACCGCGACGATCGCTGGTCGAATGAGCTGACGGTGAAGACCGTCTTTCTGGTCGCGCTCTTCGCCGACATCTTCTACGTCATGGACTCGGAGACGGCGATCGACCGCGGCCATGCCGATCTGTCGCTGATCGTGCGCGAGGAGATGCGCCGTTTTGCGCTGCTCGACCATCTGCTGGAGTTCAAGTACCTGAACCTGAAGGACATCGGGCTGACGGCTCAAACCCTGCGTGCACAGTCACGCGAGGCACTCGTCAGCCTGCCGGCCGTGGCGGCCAGCCTGGACGCCGCCGAGGCGCAGCTCGCGCGCCACAGCCAGGGGCTAGAACGGGCCTACGGAGAGCGCCTGCGCCTGCATACCCATGCCGTAGTGGCGCTGGGCTTTGAGCGCTTGGTGTGGCGCAGCGTGCCGGCGGCGATGGCTGCGGCCGGACCGGCATGACCCACCGCCCACAGACAAGGAGCTGGTGGCGCCGAAGGGCAATTCCAGTATCTGCAAACAGGTCTTGCTGCTCACCGCTAACCCTCGGTCAGATCCTTGCCCATGCCCCGATAGGACAGGATGGAATCTGGCCGGGACCGCCGGCCCGAGACATCCTCGATCGACCCGAATTGAATGAGATGCGATCGGGCTTCGAGATTGGCACCGTCAACAAGCGTGGCGTAACCATGCGTTCCATGGATGAGATATCTCGCTGATTCGCTCGAGCGTATAGCGCGAAACGATGACTTTCACGCCACGCGCGAAGACGACGACGCAGCCCTGAATCGGGAGCGGTACTGAGTTTCGGTTCGGACGGGAAGGGGCGCAGCGGCTGGCAGAACTCCCGCGGGCAGAAAAACCGGACAAGTCCTAGGTATGGATCGCGCTCTGGCGGCCCGCAGAGGATCAGGTGGCGAGCTTCTCGCCGAAAGCGACCGGCGCGATCAAGGCAGGAATCAGCGCCGAGATCGTTCTCGAAGAACCGGGCGATAGCGCGAAAGATGTTCTCGCAGCCGTTGTAGAAACTGTGCAGCAGATAGCCGATCGCGCCGCGATCGTAGTCGGGCACCCCATCCGGCGGTAGCGCCAGCTTGGCCTCGATCTGCTGGAAGCTCTGCTCCAAGCGGGCAAGCTTCTTCAGCTCATCCTCGATCAGCGCACGCAGCAGTTGTGGATTCCGCGCCATAGATCGTCACCCCCTGGGCTAATGCCTGTTGAATAATCTGAGGATCATCAGCCTCGGTGATAAGGTCAAGCGGGCGCTCAAAGGCCGTCTCCAGCTCCTCCCGCAAGGCCCAATAATCAGCAGCGGCGGTCCCCAAGACCAGCAGATCAAGATCAGAACCCCGATGTGCCTGTCCTGCGGCGACCGAGCCAAAAACCAAGGCGCGTTCGGCGCCATAGCGCTCCAAGATCGGACGCGCGCAGACGCGTGCTTGCTCCAGTAGGGTTGACGAGCGGGCAAGGGCCTCGCGCGCTTGTTGCGCCTGCCGATCTAGGAATCGATGAAAGTCAAAGCCACCGTTCATCCAGGTTTTCACGGTTACCGTCGTTTCCGTTGCTCATCATGCTTGCAGCGCCGACAGTGTTGCTGACCAGAAGTCTGATCTCAAACGAAACGTGGCCGTCAGCGCAGCAAAAAACAGGTCACAGCATCCGGGCTTCGCTCTGCCGCCAGCCTCGCTCGCTACCAGAGGGCTCAACAGTTGTAACATAGGCCAGATAGTCCTGCTCATCGTCGGCACAACCTGCTCAGCAACAATCTGCCCCCCAACCCAGCGGGCCAACCGAGCATCCAGTCGACCCGTCGCAAGAGCGCCAGAATCCAAGTTTCCCATCCCGCCAAGGAGCCCATAGTGGCCTCGATCGACGACCTCATCGCCCAAGTCTCAGAACCACGCGTGCGCGATCAGCTCAAGCGCGAGTGGGCGGAGGTGCGCAAGACGCGGCAGTTTGGGCTGGTGTTCGACCGTCACTTGCCAGAGCTGGTACCGCTGCCGAAGGTGGCACCCAGGCGTGGTGATCTGGTGGCGAAGAAAGGTCAGTCGCTCACCGAGCGCTGGCAGGTGCGCCGAGTCCGCGATGGGGTGGCCGAATGCGTCCGCCCCGAAGGCACAGCAGATGCCGGCGCGCGCTTCGACTGGCCGCTGGCGGAGCTGGTGGTGGTGCGCCAGTTCGGCGAGCCGATCTTTCCCTCGCTCACCCCCATCGATCAGGTACAGAACGGCCCAGCCGATGCGCCCTGGCATGGTCTGATCGAGGCCGATAACTACCATGCGCTGCAACTGTTGGGCTACCTCTATGCGGGACAGGTCGACTGCATCTATATCGATCCGCCCTACAACACCGGGGCTCGGGATTGGAAGTACAACAATGACTATGTCGATAAGAATGATGCCTGGCGACATTCCAAGTGGTTGTCTTTTATGGAAAAGCGTTTGCAATTGGCAAGAAGGTTACTGAATCCATCTGCAGCAGTATTGATTATCACCATAGATGAAAAAGAGTATACGCATCTAGGTCTTCTACTAGAAGATGTATTCAAGGGTTGCAAGCTGCAAATGGTCAGCACCCTTATTAACCCCGCCGGTGTTGCGCGTGAAGGTGGTTTTGCTCGAAGTGATGAATATATCTTCTTCGTAACTCTGGGAGACTCTGCGCCGCAGAGACTTCGACTGAAGCGCGATTGGGTTTCAGCCAAAGGCAGAACTCATACAGGCAACATCCGATGGGATCTGTTGCGTCGCTCAGGTACCAATACGACGAGAAGCCATTCGCCCGGCTGCTTTTTTCCAATCTATGTTGACCCCGACGTTCCGAAGGTCGAACTCGTTGGCGATGCTCTGCCAGCAGGGGTTTCGTTACCTGAACCAATAAATGGTTTAGTGCCTGTACTGCCAATTCGTAAAGACGGAAGCGAGGGAGTTTGGCAGTGGTCAGCAATGACTTTCAGGGAGCGACTGCTGCAAGGAAGGGTCCGCATTACTGGTTCACGGGAACGGGGATTTGTTATCTCCATCCTAAAAGATGGCGAGTACGCGAAGATCCATAGAGGTGAGTTTCAGGAAATCGGCAGAGGCCCTGACGGGTCGATAATTGTCGATAGTATTGATACGGATTTTGTGCGGGCGGTCCCGGCTAGTCAATGGCGAATTAGCTCGCATGATGCGACTCAATACGGGTCACGTTTCCTGTCAGAAATTATTCCTGACCTTAAGTTTCCCTTTCCGAAAAGCATTTACGCAGTCCATGATTGCATCCGCTTTTTTGTTGCGGATCGGCCAAACGCGATTATTCTTGATTTCTTTTGTGGGAGTGGCACCACCCTGAATGCAGTCAACCTGCTCAATGCCACCGACGGAGGCCAGCGCCGCTGCATCCTGGTCACCAACAACGAGGTCTCGGGCGACGAAGCGGAAGCCATGCGCGCTCGTGGGCTACAACCGGGCGATGAGGCTTGGGAAGCTCAGGGCATCTGCCGCTCGGTGACCTGGCCGCGTAGCCAATTCACCATTCGCGGGCAGCGTGACGACGGCACCCCGCTACCGGGTGACTATCTAACCGGCGGAACGGTCGAGCGCGAGCGCCCGCGTCGCATCGTCCATATCGGCTTCGTCGATCCGGCCGCACTCAACACGGCAGCACGCAAAAAGCAACTGGTCGCGCTGCTGCCCGATCTGCCGCAAAAGCTCGTGACGCGCGATAACGCTTATATCGTCTCAGAGGATCATTCCGCCAGCGTCCTGTTCCACGAGGAAGCCGCCTCAGACTGGCTGGATGCGCTGGAGGGCCAAGATCAGATTTCCGACCTCTACGTTGTCGCGACGACCAAGGCGGTCTTCGATCGGATCAAGTCAGAGGTGCAGAACCTGCTTGGCCCCTTGCGCATCACCGAGGAAGAAAAGCGCCCGCTCGCCGAGGGCTTTGCCGCCAATCTCGCCTACTTCCGCTTGGACTTTCTCGACCAACATCGGGTCGCGCTCAAACGCGCCTTTCGCGAGATTCTGCCGCTGCTCTGGCTCAAGGCCGGGGCCATTGGGCAGCGACCGGAGTTGCCCACCGAAGCGCCCGATCCCGACTTCTTCGCACCGCCGGAGAACCCCTTCGCAGTCCTGCTCGATGAAGGCGCCATGCAACCCTTGCTGCAGGCACTCGATGGGCGCGCCGATCTGCGCCTGCTGTTCATCGTCACCGATGCCGAGGAGGCCTTCCAGGAATTGTCCGCCGAGGCACGCGCTCGTCTGACGGCCTCAAGTCCGGCCTTGGAAACGGTGCAGCTCTACCGGGATTACCTCGAGAACTTCCTAATCAATATCGACCCGACCCAGGCCGCGCAGCGGGAGGCTGGCCGATGAAATTCGAGCTGTTCGACTTTCAGCAAACCGCGCTGGAGCAGTTGCGCGTGCGCGTCAGGCAGGCGCGCGCACTGGCGAGTCCACAGTATCCACAGGCCATCGCTTTCTCGGCGCCAACCGGTAGCGGCAAAACGGTGATCATGGCCGCGCTGTTCGAGGACATCCTGTTCGGCGCGCTGGGCCTGGAGGCCCAACCCGATGCCTCCATCCTCTGGCTCTCCGACATGCCAGAGCTGAACGAACAGACGCATAAGCGCATCAACCAGGTCTCGGATCGCATCGGCGAGCAGCGCCTGCTGACCATCGATGCCGATTTCGATCGCGAGCGCCTGGAGCCGGGCGTGATCCACTTCATCAACATCCAGAAGCTCGGCAACGACAAGCGCCTGACCCGCCGCGGCGACAGCCGTGCTTACCCGATTTGGAGCACCTTCACCAACACTGCCCGCTCAGGCCCGGAGCGCTTCTATCTAGTCATCGACGAAGCGCATCGTGGTATGACCAGTGCCCGCAACCGCAACGAGGCCCGCACCCTGGTGCAACGCTTTCTGCTTGGGCATGCCGCAAGCGGTCTGATCCCGATGCCGTTGGTGATCGGCATCTCGGCCACACCCAAGCGCTTCATCGATCTGCTTGAGCAGGCACCGCACAGCCAGCACAAGGTCAGCGTGCCGGTGGCCGATGTGCGCGCATCAGGCTTGCTGAAAGATCGGGTACCGATTCACCACCCAGACCAGGCAGGCGACGCGGAGATGACGCTGCTCGAAGAGGCCGCCTGCACCTGGATGAAGATGCGCCGCGCCTGGGACGCCTACTGCACAGCAGAGCACGAGCCGCAGCGGGTCTGGCCGGTGCTGGTGGTGCAGATTGAGAACGGCGGCGAGAACCAGACCTCGCGCACCGATCTGGCTGCCGCGCTGGCCGCCATCGAGCGCGCCATCGGCGAGCCCCTGCGCGAAGGCGAGGCGGTGCATGCGCTGCATGACTGCGGCGACCTGGCGATCCGTGGTCACAACATCCGTCGAGTGGATGCCTCGCGCATCGATGAGAACAAGGACATCGGCGTGGTCTTCTTCAAGACCAGTCTGTCGACCGGCTGGGATTGCCCGCGCGCCGAAGTGATGATGTCCTTTCGCCGGGCAGAGGATCACACCTACATCGCCCAGTTGCTGGGACGCATGGTGCGCACCCCCCTGGCGCGGCGGATCGAGCGCGATGCAACGCTGAACGACGTGCATCTGTTCCTGCCTCATTTCGACAAGGATGCGGTCGAGGCGGTGATTCAGGATCTCAACAACGTCGAGGAAACACCGCCGGCCGAGACCGGCTCCAGCCGCGAGCTGGTGATCTTGACCCGGCGACCGGGCACCGAGGCGATCTTTGCCGCCAGCGAAGCGCTCAAGACCTATCGGGTCAACGCCGTGCGCGCTCAGAGTCCGATCCGGCGCTATGTCGATTTGGGTCGGCGGCTGAATATCGACGCGATCGAGCCGTCCGCCTGGAAGCAGGCCAAGCAGCAGATGATCGCCTGGATGCAACAAGCGGTTGAACAACTCAAAGCAGACGACCGCTATGCCAAGGCCGAGGCAGCGATCACGCGCGTGAAGGTGACCACCATTACCGCAGAGTCCGACCCGGATCACCCGGAACTGCTTGGCAGTGGCCTCAGCACTCCGGTGCGCGACTACGCGTTGGAGGTCTCCGAGGCCGACATCGAGCGACAGTTTGCCGAGGCGGGCCGCCGGTTCAGCAACGCCTTGCATCAAGCCTACTGGGAAGCCCAGGCTGAGCGCGATGCCTTGGAGGTCAAGGTCGAAGTCATCGTCCTGAGCCGTCAGCCGCAGAGCATCGCGGATCTCGAAGCCAAGGCCGAGCAGGCGTTCAATCGCCTCTACGATCAGCACAAACAGGCCATCGGCAAGCTAGGCGAGAAGGAGCGACAGCGTTACGACCGACTGCGCCTCGCAACCGCCAAACCGCAGCCGATCGACTGGCGGCTAGAAGCCAGCATCGACTTCCGTCGCAGCGCAAACGCACCGATCTACCCGAAGCACCTGTATCTGGAGGAAGACGGCCAGTTTCGGGCGGACCTTGGCACTTGGGAGCGTGAACTGCTTGAACAAGAACTGGCCAAGCCGGACCGCTTGGCCTGGCTGCGCAACCTGGATCGCAAGTCCTGGTCGCTGGAGATCCCCTACCAAACCGGCAGCGACATTCGGCCGATGTTTCCCGATTTGGTCATGGTGCGCCAGCAAACCGCTGTCGATGGAGAAGAGCCCAGCTATCTGTTCGACATCCTCGAACCGCATGACCCGAGTCGATCTGACAATTTTGAGAAGGCCATCGGCCTGGCACGCTTTGCCGAACAGCATGGGCATCTGTTTGGACGGATTCAACTGCTACGCAAAGTCAGCGGCGATCACTTCCAGCACCTGGAGATGAATGACTCCAACATCTGCAGACAGGTCTTGCTGGTCACCGCTAACCCGCAGTTGGATGCGTTGTTTGATGCGCATGGGCAGATTTGTTGATTGATCAAACAATGAGTAATGCGCTCCTACAAAGGCCGTCAAACAGGCAACAGCCATGCAACATGCTTACATGCAAACGCTGTACGAACAGCTCGAAACCCTGCCCGAGGGGCTGACAGGAGAGATCCTCAACGGCCAATTGCACACCCAACCTCGGCCAGCCGGACCTCACGCGAAAGCAGAAAGCGAGCTGACCTACGATCTGGTCGGCAGCTATGGGCGCGGTCGGGGCGGACCCGGCGGCTGGTGGATCATCGTCGAGCCCGAGATCCACTTCATCACCGATGTGGAGGTCGCGGTTCCTGACCTTGCGGGTTGGCGCAAAGCACGCATGCCTCAAATCCCCGAGGGACATCGCTTCGAGATCGTCCCGGATTGGGTCTGCGAGATCTTGTCCCCCTCGACCGAAAGCAAAGACCGTCACATCAAGATGCCCCTCTACGCCCATTACGGGGTTGCCTACGTCTGGCTCGTTGATCCCAAACGACGAACTTTCGAGGCCTATGGACTGGATAGCGGCGAATGGCGGTTACTCGCGGAGGCAGCCGGCAACGGCTGCATCGCGGTCGCCCCCTTCGAGGCACTGATGCTCGAGCTCAGCAACCTCTGGAGCTGACGCCGAGGCTCATTAAAGCGAGCGAGCGTTGCCTCAACCGCGCGATCTGCGTAACAACCCGACGAGATGCATGGGCGGGAATCAGTGATGCTCAGCAACGAGCGTGCTCGCGACTTGTCGCAGTCGCTCGACCATACTCAGCAGGGCCGGGGTCTCGGCGTGGATGCCGTTGAGCAGATCGGCAATCGTCTCCGGATCGGGATACTCATGGCCGACGGCATTGCGCAGACTGCGCTGCCGTTCCCAATCAGCGGTTGTGGTGACAATACCTTGCTTCTGCATCAGCGCGTGGAGCGCAAGGAAGCTCGCGTCCGCCTTTGGCTCCAACTGCGCCCGGGCCAGCGCACGCATGGCCGGTGCAAGCAGATCCTGGCAACGCGCATAACGCACGGCCAGGGTATCAAGCCGCTCCTGGTCGATTTGGCTCAAGGTGTTGAGCCGCACCGATGTCAGCGGGAAATGCCCCGCCAGATCACCATGGGTGGCGCGTAAGCGTGCCGCGGCTTGACTCAGAGCCTGAACGGTTTCCGCCAACACCTCTGCGTGCACACTCATAACTGTTGTCCTTCCGCCACGGCCTGGCGCATGAAGGCCGTTGGCGAGCCGCGTCGCACCACCACATCAAATGGCCGCTTGAGCCGCCGCTCCAACTCGCGCGCGCAGGCCTGACGGGCGAGTAAGAGATTGTCCACGACCGGTGCGTTCGGCTCGATATAGAGATCAACATCACCGCCGATGGCGCGATCGTCAAGTGCCGAGCCAAACAGCCAGATTGCACTGCCGCGCCC